>JBBSIY010000155.1:0-7925 GCA_038257785.1 Lysobacterales bacterium | reverse complement strand
TGCGCAGCCTCGATCATCCGATCAACATTGAAGGCGTGCGTTGGGTGGTAATACACCTCAATCGGAATGCCGTTCCATTCACCCCGCTTGATGTCCCAGCGCGCCGACAGCCAGGCCGCAAACGGCAGCATCGGCACGTCCATCTTGTAGTGGAAGTATCGACGCCCGTTCTCAACCCATTCGCGCTGCAAATAGCCGGGAGCTAGAGCGATCTGATCTTCTGAGGTCGATACCGTCGTCTCGAAATCGACCCAGTCGGCGTCTTGCCGCAGGTAGGTGTTGGCGCGTGCAGCTTCATCGTCAATCTTCGCCATCCGCGGGACGTCGACAAGGTCACGCTTGCGGCGCTCGTTGCGGTCCTGCATTTCGCGATTTTCGTTGTAGCCGATGATCGGCATCGCGGCATTGTTGAAGAAGGTGCCATTTTCGACGACCTGTGTCGGGCCGGCGTCATTGCCGAAGCCGCGCGGGGCGTATTCGAGATCGAAATCGAAGTCGAGCTCTGCACCGGGTGCCAACGGCGTTTTCAATCGATAGCGCGAAACGCCTTGGATAGGGTCCTCAAGTTCGACACTGCGTTCGCCAAAGCTCAGCGAGTGGGTGATCAGACCGCGGTTGATTTCGACATGCAGCACGTCAATCGGCGCGTCATGCGTATTGACCAGGCGATAGCTGCCGCGCAGCCGCACGCGGCGCTCTTTGGGGAAGATATCGACATCGCTGCGCATGCTGGTAATGCGCGGCTGCGGTGCGCCTTTGTGCTGGCGATATAGGCGTTCGTAATCGGCTTGGCGATCAAGCTGTTGGTCGCCGGCTAGATACTCGTTGAGTGGCGGGTCAGATGACAGCACCTTGGTGTTGTAACGCACGTACAGGCCGCTGCCGATGAACGTCGCCAGCAGCAGTGTCGCGGTGATCGCTTGCCCAATGCCGAAGCGACGCCGTGCCTCGGCCAAGCGTTCCGACAGAACGCTGCGATTGCCGCGCACCCAGAGCAGCAGGGCGGCTAACAGCAGCAGGCCAGCGAACGCGCCCCAGTAGAGGCGAAACCAGAGGAAGCCGGGCAGGAAGTGGCCAAACCCGTTCATGTCGGAATACGGCACGCCCGGCGCGCCAAACGGCCTAAACAGGTTGTCGTCGAAATCGAGAATGCCCAGCACGATGCGGCTGATGATGTAGACCACCATCAACAAATAGCCGATGAACTTGTTGTTACACAGCACCTGCAGGGCGAGCGCGAGTGCGGCCAACATGATGAAGCCAGAGGTGCTGAGCAGCATCTGCTGCAGGTACAGCAGCGGCTCCAAGTGCGTATAGCCCTTGATCAGCTGATAGCCCATCGTCACCACGATTCCGCTGGAGTAAAACAGCAGAACCACTGAAGTCAGCGCGACCAGCTTGGCGGCCAGCGGAATCCAGTCGGCGTTGGGGAATGCATCGGTGACCTCGGCGACGCGCATGCTGCGCTCGCGCCAGATCAGCTCGCCGGCGTAGAAGGTCACAACGATCAACAGAAACAGATTGAACGAGCCGGCAATCGACTGGCTCATGCGCGCCGTAGTGGGATACAGCTCGGTTCCAAATGCCTGATCGGCGAACATCAGTCCGATGATCAAAATCATCATGCCGAAACCCAGCATCACCAACAGCGGCACGCCGCGCAGCACGCCGCGCGTGTCGAACCATGCCTGATGCAAGAACTGCCGCCACTGCGCGCGGCCGTCAGTTTGAAGGGCGACGCGTGGGACGGTCACGGGTGCAGCAGCGGCTGTCGCCGTAGTGATCGACTTGGGCTTTTTGCGCCGCAGCGTGAAGCCTTCACGGTCGGTGCGAAACAGGCGATAAGCGAGCCATAAGAGACCCGCCGCCGCCGCGCTCCAGATCAGTCGATTGAGCAGCAGAACGCCGCCTAAATCGGGTATCAAGGTGTTGCGCTCAAGCGTCGACCAGTAGCGTGTGGCATTGACGATTGCCTGACTGCCAAACGGGTCCAGCATGCCGCCAATCCAGCGCGCATCCAGATCAGCGGTGAGCGTTTCCATCACCGCGCTGAGCGCAAAGAACGCGATGACGCCGATATAGGTCGCCAGCATTGATCGCGTGGAAACCGCCAGACAGAACAGCGCGGCGGCGACAAAGAACAGGTTGGGAATAACGATGACAAACAGCGACCACACATACGGCGTAGCGCTGTGCGGCCCCATCCGCGCCGCATCCACCCACGGCATGAAATAGCCGACGAACATCCCAATGGCCACCGCCGCCATCACCACAAAGCAGGCGAACAGGCCGCCGCCAAATCGTCCGAGGAGGTAGTCGCGCTTGTGCACGGGCGTGGTGAAAAACAGCTCCGCCGTTCGGTTGTCGAAATCGCGCAATGCGGTGCCGGCGACAAAGATCGCCACCAGCAACATCGACAGGTTTGAGAACGCGCTCAGCAGAGTGATGATGGTAGACGGCGAGTTGCGGTTGACGTTGCCGACGCCGCCGCCCAGCTGCACGGCATCCGAACTGGACGCGCCAAACGCCAGCAGCGCAAACACTGTGGCAACGATCCACAGCACCGGATTGCCCAGCTGCTGGCGCAGCTCGAATCCCAATATTGACTTCAGCATGATCGTCTCCGCCTACGCTGCGAGCGAAGCAGGCGGGGCGCTGCGCAGCTGACCGAAGTAGACGTCTTCAAGATCCGGCGCGATGCCCTCGAAGCCGGCTTCCGGCAGACCGTCGGCAAGCACGTGAATCACTGTCTGGCCACCGGCTAGCCGCGTCGAGAGCACGTTCATTCGCTGCTGGTAATCAGCCAACGCGCCTTTCGCAATCGTCTTGCGCCAGATGCGGCCGTCCAGTGACGCAATCGCATCATGTGGTTCGCCGGCGAGTTTGACTTCTCCACGGGCGATGATCGCCATGCGCGGACAAAGATCAGTCACGTCTTCAACAATATGGGTGGAGAGAATCACCACCACCTGCTCGCCGATCTCGGCCAGTAGATTCAAAAACCGATTGCGCTCTTCTGGGTCGAGTCCGGCCGTTGGCTCGTCAACGATGATCAGCTTGGGATTGCCGATCAGCGCCTGAGCGATGCCAAAGCGCTGGCGCATGCCGCCGGAGAATCCACCGAGCTTATGGCCGCGCACTTCCCACAGGTTGACTTGTTTGAGCAGACCTTCGACCACGTCGCGACGCTCGCCCGCTTTCACCACGCCCTTGAGCAGCGCGAAATGGTCAAGCATCGTGTAAGCGGCCTCCTTTGGATAAACGCCGAACTCCTGCGGCAGATAGCCCAACGTCGCGCGCGCCGCCTGTTTATCTCGCAGCAGATCGAGCTCACCCAAATGCGCGCTGCCGCTGTCGGCATCCTGCAGCGTCGCCAGCGTGCGCATGAGCGTTGATTTGCCTGCGCCGTTCGGACCGAGCAAGCCAAACATCCCTGTTGGAATATCCAAAGTGACGTTCTTCAGCGCCTGCACGCCGTTGGCGTAGGTTTTAGACAGGTTGCGGATAGCGAGCATTAGGAGGTTCCGAGTTGAAGTGAGAGGCAGGTGACTGCGGTAAGTATGGCTGCGACAAGGCGAGGACCTTACGCGCCCAAGCGAATATATGAATGGGTGTTAAGTCATGTGGATGGTCCGACGCGGTGGCATGCCCGTACGTGACACATGGCCAACATCGTCGGCTGCATCGCGTTGGTCATGAAGTCTGAAACGCATTTGGCCCGCAGCCGTTTCGACGTAGCCCGCAGACGTAGTCCATGCGGGCGCCAAGGAGGGGTACTGATGATCGTCAACGTGCACGATGCAAAAACGCAGTTTTCCAAACTACTCGAACGCGCTCATAGCGGCGCGCAATTTACTCTTGCCAAAGCCAATAAACCTTACGCTCGCCTGACGCCTCTGGTACCGACGTGTAGCGCCTGTAAGCCGGGGCGGACTGCAGAAATTGATGATCCGAGAATTCCTGATCCCCTGCCCGAGACGGAGCTGGCGGCGTGGAACGGCAAATGAAGGTGCTGTTCGATGCGGTTGCGTTAGTGTGGCCGCACGCGGAGGACCGCCGTGTAGCTGTGGCTGTTCGGCGATTGCTGTTGAATGCGTCAGCCGAGGTGCCGGTAAGTGCCGCCGGCGCTTGGGAAATCGCCACCAAGGCGCGCCTTGGCAAACGACACGGCGTGCAGCGCGTGCTAAGCGACTTTGCCGCGCTGGCGGCAGCCGATCACTTCACCCTGTTGCCGATGACGCACGCGCACGCGGCGCTCGCCGGGGGATTCGATGTTGATCATCGCGATCCATTTGATCGCATGCTGGCGGCGCAGGCATTGATAGAGCAGGCGACGCTTCTGACTAGTGACGCGGAGTTCTCATCGTTTGGCGTGACTACGCGCTGGTAGCGATTTTAGGGTGTGACGGCTAGCGCGCGATCAGCCGGCACAGCCCATCAAACCGCAGCCGCGGCCGCTGGCGCTGGGTGAGGTTAGCAGCCAGCGCATGCGCAGCGCTGAGCGCGCCAGCCGGTCGGCCGCAGCATCGGTTAGTTCTTCTGCGCTGTCTGCTTCACATGCGGGTGCGTCGGTGAGCTGCGCATTTAGGCTGCGAATCAGGCCGGATGCAAGCGGCAGCTGTTCCAGCGTGGTCAGGACACTGGTGGTTTGAGCACGCTCACCGCCGCTGGGGATCGGCTGCCCCAGCGCTGCAAGCACAGTCAGCGCGCAAGCGGTCATGGTTAGGCGGGTGAGGGCGCGGGCAAGTAGGGTGCTCATCGGTGCTGTCCTGTAATCGGGGTTGCTGGGTAGTAAGATGCAGAAGGTGTGCCAACGGTTACATTCAATTCAATCAAAGAGTTGGGAGATTCTCTGCGGTATAAGGGCTGACCGGTTTCGAATTCGGTGTCCGCAAGCGGACATCGGCATCGCGGATTCAGTGGCATGCGACACTGAGCCGTGATCAGGGTTCAGCAGATATAGGCTGATGAAGTGCGTGTTTGTGCTCGCAGCAAAAGCCGACACAGGCCGATGGTTACTTGTGACCTGATTGATTCGCACCAACCACTATTTTTTTGACTTCGCCCTGGGGAGGGCACATGGCAATTAAGGAAGCGCGCGTTCCCGACATTGGCGACTATTCGGACATCCCGGTCATTGAGCTGCTGGTCGCTGTAGGCGACACGGTGAAAGTTGACCAAGGGCTGGTGTCGCTGGAGTCAGATAAGGCGACGATGGAAGTCCCTGCGCCGTTCGCTGGCGTGATCAAAGAGCTGAAGGTCAAGCTTGGCGACAACGTTTCGGAAGGCAGCGTGGTGGCAATGATCGAGGCAGCGGATAGCGCCGAGGCAAACACTGCTAGCGCGCCTGATGCGAAGACAGAATCTGCGCCAGCCGAAAAGGCCAAGGCAGCGGCACCACCTGCGGAGAAGCAGGCGGCTCCGCAGTCCGCCGAGCCGGTCGCAGAAAAGTCCAAGCCCGCGGTCACCGAAGCACGCTCGCCGCCGGTCAGCTTTGGTGCTGACAGCGTGGATCCAGCGAAAGTCCCGCATGCGAGCCCGTCCGTGCGTCTGTTTGCGCGCGAGCTGGGTGTTGATCTGGCAAAGGTCAAAGGCAGTGCGCGCAGCGGACGCATCGTTAAAGAAGACGTGCAGTCATTCGTCAAGAGCGCATTGGCAGACGGTGGCCCTCGTGCGTCCGCAGCTGCCGGTGGCGGTGGTCTCAATCTACTGCCTTGGCCGAAAGTCGACTTTGCCAAGTTCGGCAACGTGGAGGTCAAGCCACTTTCAAGAATCAAAAAGATTTCTGGCGCGAACCTCGCGCGCAACTGGGCAATGATTCCGCACGTCACTCAGTTCGAGAGCGCCGACATCACTGAAATGGAGGCGTTCCGCAAGCGACTAGGCGAGGAAAATAAAGACCTCAAGCTGACCCCGTTGGTATTTCAGATCAAGGCGGTGGTCGCTGCGCTGAAGCAGTTCCCAAGCTTTAACGCCTCGCTGGACGCGGCAGCCGAGAACCTGATTCTGAAGCGCTATTTCCACGTCGGTATTGCGGTCGATACGCCTGATGGTTTGATGGTGCCGGTGATTCGCGATTGCGACAAGAAGGGTTTGTTGCAGCTCGCCGCAGAGCTTGGCGAGATCTCCAAGAAGGCGCGCGACAAGAAGCTCGGCCCCGCCGATATGAGCGGCGGCTGCTTCTCGATATCTAGCCTTGGCGGCATTGGCGGCACCAGCTTTACGCCGATTATCAACGCGCCCGAGGTGGCGATCCTCGGCGTTTCCAAAGCGGCCATGCAGCCGGTCTGGAACGGCAAGGAGTTCGCGCCACGGCTGATGCTGCCGCTGTCGCTGTCCTACGACCATCGGGTTATCGACGGTGCTGAAGCGGCGCGCTTCGCCCGCTATCTTGCCGAGCAGCTCGGCGATATTCGTCGGCTGCTGCTTTGATTCGCTTGGGGTCTGCTGCTGAGGCTGTCCCAGCCGCCGCGCCGGACGACCCCGGCATCACCGATCGGCTGTTGGATGCGGGTCAATCGATAGGCAGCAGCGCGCGGTGGGCGTGGGATGTTGAGCTAGCGCAGGTCGCCGATGTTGCGGTGACGCCGGGTAAGCTGATGCTGGCGCTGTGCATGATCGCCGGTGCGTGGTTGGTTTCGTTTGTCCTGCGGCGAGGACTGCTGCGCTTCGAAAACACGCGATCCAGCGCGGAGCGGCGTGCGGCGCTGTACACGGTTGGTCGAATTGTTCACTACACGCTGCTGGTTGTCGGTTTGATGTTGGCGCTGGAAGTGCTGGGCATTGAGGCGAGTCGATTCGCGGTGTTGGCGGGTGCGATCGGCGTCGGTCTTGGTTTCGGTCTGCAGGCCATCTTCAGCAACTTTATCTCCGGGCTCATCCTGCTGTTTGATCGCAGTCTCAAGGTCGGCGATTTTGTCGAGCTGGAATCCGGCGTGCACGGCGAGGTGCGCGATATCCAGATTCGCGCCACGCGCATAGTCACCAACGACAACCTCGACATTCTCGTGCCCAACAGCGAGTTCGTCGCCGGTCGCGTAGTCAACTGGACGCACCGCGATGTCTCGCGGCGCATGCGCATTCCGTTTGGCGTTGCTTACGGCTCGGAAAAGGAGCGCGTCAAGCTGGCGGCGCTTGAGGCAGCGGCAGAGGTGCCGTTTACGCTTGCACAGGACGGACCGCGAGGGCCGCAGGTTTGGCTAGTCGGTTTTGGCGACAGCGCCCTCGATTTTGAGCTGGTGGTTTGGCTGACGGCCGAGGCCACCAAGCGGCCGGGAAAAGTGCGCGCAGCGTATTACTGGGCGCTTGAAAGCGCGCTGTCGCGGCACTCGCTCGAGATTCCGTTTCCGCAGCGCGACCTGCATGTTCGCAGCTGGGTCAAGGACGACGCCAAACAGTCTGCCCAAGCCAAGCCAAAGGTGCCGAAGCTCAGCGAGAAAGCGCTGGCCGCGCTTGCCCGCAACGATGCTATCGACGATCTAGGCACCGACGCGCTGCCGCCTGAGCCGGCGGAGGCCGCCGAATCGGACGCGGCCGACGCATTACAAAGGCATGACGCGTCGGACAGGTCCTGAGCCAGCGACGTGATGGTGCTCGCTTGAATGTGAGCATCCATCGAGCAAGCTCGCGCGTGCGTCTATCTGCTTGGCCTTGCGGCAGCGTCCGACACACTTGATTCTGAAAGAAGGAAACCAGCACGTATGTCTCGTACTCCTGCAAGACGCGAAGCTCACCTCACCGTCCGCAACGCGCGCGCTGCCGACATCCCCGCGATTGTCGAACTGTCCAAGCGCGTCTACGGCGCCACCTTCTGCTACATACCGGAAATGATTGCTGGCCACTTGGTGCGCTTTCCGACGGGGCAGTTTGTGGCGGAAGTGGATGGTGAAGTCGTCGGCTACTGCGCCACCTTCCGGATTGAAGAG
>JBBSIY010000154.1:0-7940 GCA_038257785.1 Lysobacterales bacterium | reverse complement strand
CAAGACATTCCGTCCTGAAATCATCTCGGTCGATGCAGCGGCGGTCGAGGCATCTCAGCAAGCCCCGCCTCTCTTGGGGATCGCGCGCGCTCAGGGCGCCGAGATTCTCGCGCACTTTATTTCAGACTCACAAACGCTGGCGCGATTGTTTGGGATGGGCATCGACTACGGCATGGGCGGCTTCATAGGATTGCCCAATTCGCGGATGGAATACGATTTCGGTGAACTGCAGTTATGAAACCCGGCAAGCCCTCCACAAGAACGAAACCCACTTGAAGGGGGCAAGTCCATGTTGCGCTTCCTCGTTGGCGACTCCAAAAACCGCGTTCATTTATTTCTTTGAGGTAGGTGTCGAACTTCGCGTTGGCTTCAATTGCTCGCGGATTAGCCGTCCGATTCGACGCGGTTACGCCCGTTTGCCTTCGCGCGATACAGCGCGTTGTCAGCGCGGGTGACCAGGTCGGCCAAGGTTTCGCCGGCGCGCCATTCGGCGACGCCCAAACTGGCGGTGACTCGCAATGGGGGTTGCACGCCGTGGATGATGGTGTCCTGAAGGCGTTGGCGAAGATCTTCGGCCAATTCACGCGCCGCAATTAGATCCGTGTCGGGCAGCAAGAGAACAAACTCCTCGCCACCCCAGCGCGCGCAGCGGCCGCGGTTGCGTAAGGCTAGGCGCAGGCAATCGGCCACTTCCACCAGCACGCGATCACCTACTGGATGGCCGTGCCGGTCATTGACGCGCTTGAAGTGATCGATATCCAGCAGCGCGGCCGACAGTGGCTGGCCCTCACGTGCGGCAGTAGCCAACAGCGCCTCGGCACTTTCGCTAAAGCCGCGACGGTTTTCCAACAAGGTCAGCGGATCGGCACGCGCCGAGCGTTCGGCCAATTGGCGCTGCTCCACTTCGGTGCGCACGTACTGTCCTAGGGCCAGCGCCAGCAGGGTGGCGTCCAGCATCATGCCGATCTCAATGCCGCGATAGGCCCAGACGCTGAAGGGTATCTGTCCCCACACCGAGAACTCGGTCAGCGCAGTGCCCAACATCGAGCACAGTGCGCCGACCAAAAAGTAGCGCGCGGCGGGATGACCGCGGCGCACCGCGTGCACGCCCAGCGCCACCATGCTGGCGATGAATAGGCCAAGCACCACGAAGGCCAGCCATACCGAAGCCTCATAGGCGTTGGTGAGGATGGTCGCCAGCAGCAGCAGCGGGCCGATCCAGTAGCCAATGCGCACCCAGCGATCAATCCGCGGGGCGACTCGCGGCAGCTCCAAAAACGCACGGGCGAACAGCAAACCGAAGGTAGGCATCAGCACGATTAGGCTGACGTTGCTGAAGCGCTGCACGGCGACCCAATCGCCCCACAGCCAAACCGCGCCGCGCCCGGTATACGCCAAGTTGAGCAGCAGGAAAGCCAGCAGGTAGAGCGCGTAAAGCACGTAAACCTTGCGCCTGAGGCCGACGAACAGCATCAGGTTGTAGGCCACCAGTGACAGAATGTATCCGTACAGAAAGCCGTACAGATAGCGGTCGCGACTACCTTCGGCATCGGCGTCCGCCGTCGTGCGCAGACGCAGGTTGACGGTGAGCTGATCGGCAGTCTGCGCGCGCACCAGTAGGCGATGGTGACCGGGCGCGAAGGCGCGTTTGAACACGTAGCCGTGGACATCATCGAGGCCGAGTTGTCCGGCCACCTCGTCGCCGGTCCGCCAATGCTGCACGTGACCGTCCGCGGCGAGCACCCATACGTCCAGATGGTCCAGCCAAGACTGTCCGATCAGAATCTGCCGGATCAGCGGGCCGGCGGTCGGGTTGTGCAGATCCAACTGCAGCCACAGAGCGGGTCGACCGATGCCAAGATTGAGCACCTTGCCGCGTCCCGGCGTGCCTTCGCGTTGCAACGCGGCGAGGGCTTGTTCCGGTGTCCATGCCCTCGCTAATTCGGGCGTGATCGATTCGGAGGGCGCCGGCTCGCTGAGCACAACGGCATGCGCGCCTAGCTCGACCCGTGGCGGCGCCAACAGGTCAACAACTTCGGCGGCACAGCTCGCGACGGGCAAAAGCCCCAGCAGCACCCGCAGAAAGCAGGTGCGGATCAGGGTCACGGTGCGCTGGCCTCACCCAAGTGTTGGCCTATGACCATGGATTCGGCGCGCCGGAAGCAGCGCACTAGGCTGTCCGTGCCAACGTCAGTGCAGCGTCGCGAGTCATGGCTCATAAGCGCGATTCTGGCAGCAAAAACGGGGCCTGGTTCGATTAACTCACTTAAGTGACGTCATGCCCGTGAGGGTGTGCTGCTGCCCGGGGAGACCGAGCGCCACGCGTGCGAAATCGAACAACGAAGCGTCGTTCCCGCCTTCGCGCGGGCGACGAGCTTCGAGATCAAGCGCTTGCGATCACGCTTCGCCAACAACGCGTTCGATTGAGCATTTTCCGGGACAGCAGTGCGCGAGGGCAGGCATGACGCTTTGCGGAAATCCCCGTTACATAAATGCCATTCGGGTCAGGCGCACCTATCCCTTTGAACTAGGTGCTTTCCGCTGGCGATGCTCTGGGCGAGTGCCTGCGAAGCGTTGGGTTGTTACGTCCACCGTCGCGCGGAAGCTGCCGCGGCCGCAGGGTTATTTAACCGGCACCGACGGCCGCTGCCGCCGCACCGCTCGGTAAACCCATCGCAGCAACGGGTGCAGCAGGGCGGAAATCAGCGCGAACACGCTGGCGATCAGCGTCGGCAGCACGGAGCCGAAAGTGAAAGTCATGCCGACCACGAAGCCGAAGATGCATTCGGCCCGGTAGATGGGCAGGACGACGGCGAACGCGAACAGGCCGAAGAACAGGGTCGAGGTCACCGCGGGCTGATCAAACTCGAAGCCACTGGCGAGCGCGGCGCCGTAGAGCAGCGCAATGACAAAGCCGGCGATCAGCCCTGCCGGCGATTCAGAGCGATCGGCTACGCCGCGGACGCGCAAGCCGGCGAGCCAACCTAGCAGCGGCAGCACAAGCATGCCGAACCAGTTGGATATTTCCGGCAGATCGGGCCGGGCCAGCAGGTGATGACTCTGCACGCCGCCGGTGAAATGCTCGAACGTGAGGTGCGCGGCGGAAAACAGCAGACCCGCGAACGCCATGAGCAGCGGAATTCGGTATTTCATAAGGGTGCTTTCATCCTATGGTGTTGCCGTTGGTTCTGCCCATGCGCTGCCGCCACTGCGGCATGTTCACGCCCTTCACTAGCAACCAGAGCGCGAGGCACAGTTCCCCCACAAACGCAGGCGCGAGGATCGCCGGAAACAGCGCCGCGGCCAGCTCGGGTGCCAGCAACAGCGCAAAACTGTTGACGAGATAGCTGGCGCCGGCGAGCGCCAGCAGGATGCCAAGTGGTTTCGGCAGGTATAGCGACTTGAAAATCAGATAGCCGCGGATCAGGCAGGTGAAGCCAAAGAAGATCAGGCCGATTGCAAAGCCGAAGCTGTGCAGCTGGATGGCCAGATACGAAAAACTGTTCAACTGCGCGGTCGAGAAGTCACCTAAATGTTCGGCATATTCGAGTACCAACAGCGGCGCGAGCAGGGCCAGCTTGTTGAGCGCCAGCGTCGAGGTTTGCACGATATTGAACACGGTGGCGGTCAACGCCAGGCTGTGGCTCACCGGCCGCAGCAGCAGGTAGAAGATGACGATGGTCGGAACGTCCAGCACATGCATCAGCAGATCGCCGGCGATGCCTGCGCGCCAGAGGAACTCGTTGGCAGCGATGTTGGCCGCGGTGGCTGCCGGATCACCGCCGGCCACGATGACCGCGCGGACAGCCGCTTCTCCGAACAGGCCGAGGGCAATGATTAGCAGGTACAGCAGTCCGCATAGGCGCGCATAGACCTGTGGCGAGCGTTCAACAGGGACATGCATGGGGTGGCGCTATCCTGCGGTGGCTTGGACGTCGAAGTCCGGTCGCAAATCATCCCGCAGGCTCAGCCTGGCCGCACAGGGGCAAAGGTCACGCGTGCCGCCATAATCGGGCGCAGTCGCATCGTTCGTCGTGATCGCGGGCAGATCGATGCGCAGTTGGCCGGCCATGATGGGCAGTGCCGACCGCTGAATCTGTGGCCATCGTCCGCGTTCTTCGTGTCCTGCTTTAGGAGTTTTTCACCGCTTTCGAAACAGTGAGCGTGAGCCGGTTCACTCGTCCATGGTCGACAGCCCGGCGAGCTGCCGACGGCACGCGCGCAGATGTGGATGCTGTTCGTCCAGACTCGCCACGAAGATTTGCAAGCCCTGTTGCAGATGCGCGCGAGCCTCGTCCAGCCGCCGCATTTGCTGGTACAGCACGCCGAGATTGTGCAGCGTCAGACCGACGTCCGGATGCTCGCCGCCGAGGCTTTCCCGTTTGATCGACAAGGCGCGCTGGTAGTGGGCTTCGGCCTCTGGCCACCGCCGCTGAGCTGCACACAGCGCACCGAGGTTATGACAACACACCGCCACCTCCAGCGCGTCGCCGCGCGCCTCCCAGGCAACCAGCGCCCGCCGGTAGATCGGCTCGGACTCGGCATAGCGACCTAGACCATCGAGCAGGCCGGCCCATGCGACCTCATCGGCCAGACGCTGCGGGTGCTCGGGCTGCAACACCGATTGCGACAACTCAACCGCCATTCGCGCCAGCGGCTCGCCCGCGGCGAAGTCACCGCGGGCATGCGCGAGCCCGCCGAGGTTGTGATACAGCTTCGCCAGTTCGGATGGCCCGAAGACGGTATGCGTTTGCGCAATGGCTAAGGCTCGCCGATACAAGGACTCCGCCAGCTCGAACTCGGCGGCGTACTTGGCCAGCACCGCGCGATTGTTCAGCAGGGGCACCCAGACTGGGGCGTCGGCCGACCATTCGGCCTCCGCCAGCGCGAAGGCCCGGTCGTAGCACTCTCTCGCCTGTGCATGCTGGCCGGCGTCGCAGGCGCGGTTTGCTGCGGCGTGCCAGTCCTGCAGGCGTCCAGAGCCCACCGCCATCGCTCAGCTGCCTTGGCCCGCGTCGACCGGCTCGGCCAAGGTCTGGTTATGGTTGAACTTGATGCCGCCACAGCCGTTATAGCAGCCGCCAGTCAGGGCGTCCTGCTCGGAGTCGGTGGGTGATAGGTCGAGCGGTGCTTGGGCCTGCAGTTCGGCCACGGCGTCGTCGGTGCCTTCGACCACGTCGGCCAGCGTCTCGTTGTGGTTGAACTTGATGCCGCCGCAGCCGTTTATGCAGCCGCCGGTCAGCGCGTCCTGCGCGGACTCGGCGGGTGGCAGGTCGATAGGCGCTTCGTGTTGCAGTTCGGCCACGGCGTCGTCGGTGCCTTCGACCACGTCGGCCAGCGTCTCGTTGTGGTTGAACCGGATGCCGCCGCAGCCGTTTATGCAGCCGCCGGTCAGCGCGTCCTGCGCGGACTCGGCGGGTGGCAGGTCAGTCGGAGCCATCTGCTGTGGCACGGACTTGGCGGCGGACGACGGAAGTGCGTGATCCCGAATGTCGAGCGTCGCGGCGGGCTTGCTAGAAGGGGTGTTCATCATGGCGTGACTCCTCAGGTTGTGTCGTGGGCTGTGCTTCGGACCGCGCTAGCGAGCTCGGCGCGCTGTCTTCCAATCAACGTACGAAAAACAGCCTGCCCACAGATCACCGTTCGAGGACGGAAAGTATTTTGTTTTATCCTCCGAAGCAGTCGACTAGAGACCGGGCGATCAATTCACGCCCGGCAGTCGGTGCCCTTGGGGCTCAAATCCCAGACAGGCGGGTAATCGCCGCCCCAAGCATCAGGCCGAGTAGAAACACAGCCGACATCCGCAAATAGGGAACCTGCGCGCGCCCAGTACCGGCGGCGAGCGCAGTTGGAGTGAGCGTTAACAGTTCGGCCCGATCGAGTTCGAGCACCGCACACAGTGCGCTGCAGCTTTCGTTTGAAGCGAGGCCGCTGGTTTCGATGCGCTGAACGGTACGTAGACTCAGATCTGCGATGTCGGCCAGCTGCTGCTGGGTCCAGCCTTTGTGCTGGCGTCGCAGCTTGACCAGTTCTGTATTCAATTGCATGGCCTGCTTCGCCTACCGTGTCGCGGCGACGAAATATCCGGCAACCAAGCCACCGAGAATCCCAAATAGGAACGTCTTAGCCACTGCACCAGATAATTTGAAGTACGCGCCCCATGCGATGTCATCGCTGTCGATCAATTGGCCCGCGCGGTGCAGTTCAAGACGAAATTTATAGTCGAGCAGGCTGATCGTGAATAGTTTCAGTACATAGGGCACGCTATCGAGCTTGAAATGATGCTCGCTGTACAACTTCCAAGACAGCTGCTGGCAAACCAGTTGGTCATCCACGTAGACCCGTTCGGTCCCGCTCAGCGTCGACGCGGTAAAGCGAATGGTATGGTCGCCGACGTCAAAAAAGCTCTGCCACTGGTTGGCCGATAGAGTTGATTTGCTAGTCTCAGTGTTCACTTCATTGCTCCAATTGCGGGGGTTCGCCGCGCAATAAGAACGTGGGCCGGGTCGACTGTATGCGTCAGCGGGCCGCCTGTCGTCAATCTGGCAGGCCGACAGCAAGCCGCCAATCCCGCTGATTCCAGCGCTCAATCGGCCCGGCCACTGGAGCCGGGCTACCTTGCTCGACCTCGCGGATGTTGTTGGCCACGCTGGCCATGACGCTTGTCTTGGCCCTTGCGGCCTGTTCCACCGAGTCGAAACAGGGGTCACCATTTCGCTGCCGCCGGGAAATGGTGACTTCGTTCAACACATATGATGCAGGCAACTAGCGATGAAGATCGTCACCAAACTACTAATTATTTTCTTCATATTGCCTGCACAGGGTGGCGAACCCATTGTGATTTCTGACCTCTCCAGCCTGCAGTGGAAAAACAGGGTTGTCCTCGTCAACGATGCGCAGCAAGAGGAACGTATCCTTGCCGTTTTCCGCGGCAGCACGCCTCAAATAGACGACCGAGATACGCTCTGGTTCCTAATCAATGGCGATCAAGTAATCACCAACTACTCAGGCAACTTGGCCGAGGACTTCCGGGCCAATGTCCGAGATGAGTACCGCCTTGGAAAGGGCGAGGTTGTATTGATTGGAAAAGATGGCGGGGTAAAGACCCGGTCAAATCGCCTAGATCTGGATGCGCTGCTATCGGATATTGACGCTATGCCCATGCGGCGGAGCGAGATAGACCAGTAACCTCGGAGAAGCGGGGCAGAGACAATTAAACGGTTCGTAGGCTTGGCTTTATTGCCTCCGTCGCCTATTTGCCGGCATGACGTCCAGCGTGGCAACAATCGTCTGCCGTGTTTTCTGGATGACGCTGATCGCAAGCGCTACCGACAGTGTCTGTGACAAGGCCTGTCCAGGTTCGACTGCCAGCTGCACGCCTACGCGTTGATGGACTACCGCCAAATTGTCCCTGACACGAATGGCACTGACTTAAGCGTCGTCATGCCTGCGAAGGCGGGAGCTTAGTGACTTGAATGCAGTAAGGCGCTGGGCCCACGCCTTCGCGGGGGCGACGAGGCTTGGTGTCAAGCAGGTGCGATCACGCTTTATCAGCAAAACATTCGACCGACCATTTCCCCGGACAGCGGTGCGCGAAGGCAGGCATGACGTTTTGCGGGAAATCCTGTTAAGTCAGTGCCATTCGAGCCTGACACCGTTTCTCGACATCGTTTCCCGCACGTGAGCACGGCGGCGCTACCGACGTCGTCGTTTCTTCTTGGTCGGCACATGGATGTACCTCGCAATGGGTTGCGCCTCGGCAACCGGCGGCTCTGACGTGAAGTCGCTAACGCGTTCGCGATGCTCGCGTAGGTGCGCGTGCAGGTCGAGCGTAATCTTCACGGCGACGAGCAGGAGCAAAGCCCACAGCGGTGATCCGATGTGCAGGGCGGCGAGGCTGCCGATGCCCACGACGATGTGCAGCACGACCACGCGCAGGT
>JBBSIY010000153.1:0-7950 GCA_038257785.1 Lysobacterales bacterium | reverse complement strand
CGCTAAGGAAACTTTCCTGTGGGGCCTCGCTCGGATGTGGATTTCCCAACCTGCATGATTTGTTGCGACGCGCTTCAAGCTCAGGTTCGGATCATGACCTGCGGCACATGTCTCCCCTTCATCAGCCACTAACATAGGTGGCTATGACAGATATAGACACCCGCCTGCTCGACCGCGAGATGAAGAAGGGCTCGGCCGAGCTAATCATCCTCTCGATCATCGAGGGCCGCCCGCGGCATGGCTACGAAATCTGCAAGCTCATCGAGTCGCGCTCGGGATCTCGGCTGAGCTTCCACATTGCTTCGCTCTACCCACTGCTGTACCGGCTCGAAGAACGCGGCTGGCTGCACGGCCGCTGGGTCGAGAAGCCGGGCGAGCGGCGGCGGCGGTTCTACACCTTGACCCCGCTCGGGACCACGGTGTTGGCCAGCCAACGGGTCACTTGGCGCAACTTTGTCGAAGCAATGCAATTGATCACCGGAGAGCAACATGCCTGACTGGAAGCCTGTTCTGCGTGCCCGCTTGAGTGCGCTGTCGCTGCGTCCGGAACGTCTGGCCGAGGTCGTCGAGGAGCTGTCACAGCATCTCGACGAGCGCTACGACGAGATGTGCGCAGCCGGCCATCCCGCTGCCGAGGCCGAGCGCCTGGCGCGTGGGGAGGCGGACTCGCTGGAGCTGCCGGATCGCTTACAGCGACTGGATCAAGCGCGCCAACCACAGCCGCCCGATCTGCCGCCGGCCTCGCGTGCGTGGTGGCAAGACATCCTTTACGACTTGCGCTACGCATTGTTTGCGCTACGTCGGCAGCCCGGCTTTGCAGCGGTGGCCATCTTAACTTTGGCGCTGGGTATCGGTGCCAACGCGGCTATCTTCGCGCTGGTCGATGCCACCGTTCTGCGTCCGCTGCCGCTGCCGGACCCCGCACGCGTGCTATTTCTTTCAGAGCGCACCGAGACCAGCCCGCGTGGCCCTGTTTCGCCGCTCAACATGCGTGACTGGATCGAGCAGACCACGACGCTACAAGCCATCGGCAGCTACCCAGGGAATGTGGCCAGCATGGTGATGACCACACCCGAGGGACGCGGCGAGAACGTCGCCCGCCAATGGGTGAGCGCGGACGTGTTCGATGGGTTGGGGCTCAAGCCTTTGCTGGGGCCTGGGTTCACGGCCGAAGACGACCGCGCCAATCGTGCCGCTGTTGTGCTCAGCGAGGCCTTTTGGCGCAGCCGTTTTGGCGCTGACCCGCAAATCGTTGGTCGTCAACTGACCCTTGATGGTGAATCTTTCACGGTGCTAGGCGTGATGCCGCAGGCGGCCGGTCTGATCGGACGCAGCGACGTTTGGGGGCTGGCCTCGCTCGCCGACCTGCCGCCCCGCGCGCGCGGCGCTTACTTTCTGAATGCGGTCGCCCTGCTCAAGCCGGGCGTGACTATCGAAGCCGCGCAGGCTGACCTCGATGGCGTGGCGCAGCGGCTTGCGCAACAATTTCCGGATACCAACAGCGGTCGCGGCGTGCAGTTGGATCCGCTGCAGACGCAGTTGGTCGGCAGCGACCTACGGCAGACCTCGATGCTGTTTCTCGCCGTGGTCGGCTTAGTGCTGTTGGTCTGCTGCGCCAATATTGCCAACTTGCTGCTGGCGCGGGCCAGCGCTCGTGGTCGCGAGCTAGCGATTCGCGCTGCGTTGGGGGCTTCGCGTGGCCGAGTAATCCGCCAGCTGCTGACCGAAAGCCTGCTGCTGGCCACCTTGGGCGGCCTGTTAGGCCTGCTGTTGGGTGCGGCCATCCTCGCTGCAGCGCCCGCGCTGCTGCCGCAGGATCTGCTGCCGCAGGCTGTCGAACTGCAGATTGACGGACGGCTCGCGGGTTTCTGCCTGCTGGCGGCTCTGCTCACCGGCCTACTGTTCGGGCTCGCCCCTGCTTGGCAAGCCAGCCTCGCTGCCCCGGCCTTGGCCATCGGCAGCGAAGGTCGCGGCCTAATTGCGAGTGGCGGACGTCTGCGCGGCGCGCTGGTAGTCGGCCAAGTGGCAATTGCCGTTGCCCTGCTGTTTGCCGGTGGTCTGCTGCTGCGTTCACTGATTGCGCTGCAAGGCGTCGAGCGCGGCTACGGGGCCGACAACGTGTTGAGCCTGATGGTCGATCCGCTGGGCGATCGATATCCCACGCCTGCCGATATCCTGCGCTTCTATGATGACGTCGCCCGCGAAGTAAGCGCGGTGCCCGGCGTGCGTAGTGCCGCTTGGGCCACCACCCTGCCCATGGGCGCGTCCAGCTTCGGCGACGCCTTCATCCGCGTCGAAGGCGCGCAGGCCCCGGATCCACAAGCGCGACCGACCAGCGACTACCAGATCGTCAGCGAAGGCTATTTCGAAACGGTCGAGATTCCGCTGGTGGCCGGCCGTGGCTTCGACTCCCACGACGATGCCGATGCGCCTCAGGTGGCCGTGATCAATGAGGCATTTGCGCGTCGGCACCTGCTCGCTGGCAACACCGACTCAAGCGTCGACATGAACTCGGTGATCGGACGACGCATCGCCGTGCAGACCTCGTCGAGTCCCGACGCAGAGAGTGTTTTTCGCGAGGTCATCGGCGTCGCAGCCCAGGTTAAGGCGCGCCCCGACGAAGCTGAAGACTTTGTCCAACTCTACGTGCCGCTGCGGCAGAGTCCGATTGGCGACATCTTCCTGCTGGTGCGGCCGCACGCGGGCGAGGCCGACAGGCTGGTGCCGCCGGTGTTCGACGCTGTGCGCCGCATCGACACCGAGCAGCTAGTCAGCCTGCGCGAGGTCAACACGCTGGCGCAGATTGCCAGCGACGCCACCGCCCGCCACCGCTTCCGCGCTCTGTTGGTAGGCAGCTTCGCCGGCTTGGTTTTGCTGCTGGCGATGATTGGCGTGTTTGGCGTGCTTGCCTTCAGCGTGCAGCAGCGTCGTCGTGAATACGGCCTGCGCATGGCCCTTGGCGCACCACGATCACAGATTGTGTGGATGGTCGCCCGCAGCGTTGGGCGCCTACTCGCCGTCGGCGCCGTCATCGGTTTGATCGCCGCGCTGATGCTTGGTCGCGCGCTCGAATCTCTGCTGTTCAGCGTGCCCGCCTTCGACCCACTGACCTTCGGTGTCGTCAGCTTGTTGTTAGGAGCCGCTGCCATCATCGCGGCTCTGGCACCGACCATGCAGGCGCTGCGCGTCGATCCAGCGGTGAGCCTGAGGGGGAGTTGACGACATGCGGCGAGCCGTTCGCCGCGCCATCGCAGATCGCTAGCCTGCCTGCGTGCGCATGAGCGCGCAGTAAGATTCACAGGCCCTGCTCCGGGAGCTCACCTATTCGGAGTCAGCGCATGCCCCGGTGAAACTTAGGCAACAAATAGAGCCTTCATTTTCTTCAGCGCATTGGCTTCAATTTGACGAATGCGTTCGGCTGAAACGCCGTACTCATCCGCCAGTTCCTGCAGGGTGATTTTGTTGTCGTCATCCAACCAGCGACGGCGGACGATATCGCGCGAGCGCGCGTCGAGCTTCTTCAAGCCCGCTCGCAACAGGTCGAGTTGGTTGTTCTCGTTGTCATCTTGCGCGTGCATCAGCGACGGGTCTGACCCTTCCGAGCGCAAGTAAGCGGTCGGCGCTGGCGGTGCATCGTCATCATCGTCGGGAGCATCGAAGCCGATATCGCGGCCGGATAGACGCGACTCCATTTCCAACACGTCGGTAACCGGCACCTTCAGGTCGGCCGCAACCGCCTGCACCTCGGCGTGACTCATCCAGCCTAAGCGCTTCTTGCTCTTACGCAGATTGAAGAACAGCTTGCGCTGAGCCTTGGTGGTGGCGACCTTTACTATGCGCCAATTGCGCAGGATGAACTCGTGCATCTCGGCCCGAATCCAGTGCACCGCAAAGCTGACCAAGCGCACACCCTGGTCAGGATCAAAGCGCTTCACCGCCTTCATCAGGCCAATATTGCCCTCTTGCACCAAGTCGCCCATCTGCAGGCCATAGCCGCTGTAGCCGCGCGCTACGTGGACGACAAAGCGCAGATGCGCGAGCACCAGCTTGCGCGCTGAATCAAGGTTTTCGTTGCCAAGAAAATCGCGCGCCAGCTCTTGCTCTTCCTCGAGCGTCAACACCGGAAAGCGATTCACCGCGCCGATATACGCGTCCAGCGAGCCGATAGCGCTCGGAATCGGCAGGTTGTTAGCCACTAGGGCGTTCGTCATTGAAGTCTCCATGGGAGCAAGTTTAGCAGTCGAGCTATGAGAGTGCTAAACGGCTGGTGAAGTTCCCGTAGGCGCGTGAGTGCTGAGGACGCGTTTTAGGCCAGACAGCGAGGATTTACCCCACTTCAATAGACTGCTCTCGCCGAGCGGGAGCGGGAGCCACCGAATGTCGCCGGATTTCCACGCGCTATTCCGCTGCTGCCGGAAACGCTGGCGCCGACAATCGTTTGAAGTGCTCAAGCCACTTTCGAATCGATTCTCGGCCATCCAGCGCTACGATAGTTTGGATGACCCAGCGCGTATGCTTCAGGGCAAACGAGCGTCTTTGATTTCCTAGAATTGGGCGAAGGCTTCGAATGCTCAGGTCTTCTAAACGCACCCAAATGAACGGGACCGAACGGGTAGACAAATCCTCGCCCGTGTCAGGCTCAAAAAGCACCACGGCCACGACTCTACGTGTGAGTAACGCGCACCACGTCTGCTTGAGCAGTCGCCTTGAGGGAGTAAACACATGCGGCTGCGGCGAATCGGCGAGAACTTCAGAGACCAGAACTGGTTTGCGGTGGCAATTGACTTCGTAATTCTTGTCGTCGGGGTTTTTGTGGGCTTGCAGGTGTCCAACTGGAACGCAAATCTTGCAGATGCTGCGAGCTACAGGGACGCGATGGCGAGGCTGGGTGAGGAGAGTAGCGAGATAATTCAGTCATCGGCTAACACCTCGGCGTTCATTCAGTCGCAGCTCGTCGTTGTACAAACAGCGATTGCGGCGCTGGAGACGTGCCAGACCGGCGACGAGGCGAAGGCAAGCATTGATCGCGGTCTAAACTCAATCCGCTCGTCATTGGGTGGCGACGGCCAGTCAGATGCGCTGGATCTGCTGGTCACCGATGAGCGGCTGCTCGCCCGGCAGAGCACAGAAGAGCGTGCGTATTTGCGCCAGTACTCACAGGCCCTGGCGAGCGCTGCCCGAACCTCAGAAAGTGTGCAAAGCACGGTCGAGATAATCGAGGTCGACAAGCATCCGCTGGTTGGATTTAGCAGGATTATCGATCCAGAAAGCGCGCTAAACGGCGTTGATGTGCGCCGCGCTCTGACAACGCAGCCGCCGGACATCGTCTGCAATGACCCGACATTTCTCAAGCTTTTCTACCGCTGGGAGCGCGCTCATGTTTATCAGCTCAGTTTGCAAAAAGCCCTGCGCGAAAACGTTGCCGAGAAGATCGAGGCGCTTGGTCTAATTGTGGATACGCCGATTGTCGAATCGCTGAAGTAGCACCTCTGGCACCGTCATGGAATGGTCGGTTGCTATGGGGGTTGGGCCGGCGTCGCACACCCACCACATCGGCTAGCCGGCTCACAAATTCCAGCGTCTTGCAGAAGCGCGGCGTGGTAGTAACGCCGATCTGAGCGGGTTGCTCATAAGTCCGCTGGCGTGCCGGGAAAAGGTGGCCTGATTCGACTCACGACAACGGCCTCGACCAACCCCTTCTTGATCTGCCGGACTGTTGCCACCCTATACTCAATCCATGAATTACTGCCGCGAGAACGCTGTGCCGAATTGCAACCGCCTCCTTCCCTCCGCCTTTGGAATCGCGTCTGCAGTCGCCGTTTTGCTGATTGGCGGCTGCGTGTCTACGCCCGCACCGCCTCCGGCTTCGGCACTTTCCGAGCCAGTTCGCGAGGCGAAATCGGTGGCCGAATTCTTCGCCAGCTTTACCGACGAATGGATGCGTCGACAGCCGTCGGCAGCGACAGCGAGCGGATATTTCAAAGGCCCGGAACAGGATGCAATGGACCGGCAGATCACCTCAGAAACCGACGCCTTTGAGCAGGCGACGGTAGCGCTTGCGCGGCAAGGTCTGACGCGGCTCGCAACGTTTGATCGCGCCGCCATGAGCGATACCGACCGTGTTTCGGCGGAGCTGATGCGCTGGCAGCTGCAGATGATCGTTGATGGCGAACGCTATGCGGATACGCAGTTCCCGCTCAATCAGTTCCGCGGTGCCAACGTCAACCTGCCCAATCTGATGACCGTGATTCATCCGCTCGGCAGCGTCCGTGACGCTGATAACTATCTCGCGAGACTGCGCCTATTTGATCTGCGTATGAGCGAAGCGACACAAGCGGCGCGTGATCGTGCCGAACGCGGCATCCTGCCGCCGAAATTCATCGTGCAGGCCACCATCGATCAGATGCAGCAGTTCATCGCGCCGTTGCCCGCATCCAACCCACTGGTGACCACCTTGTCCGAGAAGCTCAGCAAGGTTGCGGCTATCGATGCAGCCGCTCGCCAGCGGTTGCTGGATGAAGCCGCCGAGATCGTTGAGACCAGCGTCTATCCTGCTTGGCGCGCGGCTATTGCCGAGCTGCAAGCGCAGCTGCCGCGCAGCACCGACGATGCTGGTCTGTGGCGTTTGGCAAACGGTGCGGATGCGTATGCCCACCGACTGCGCCAGTTCACCTCCACAGCGCTGAGCGCCGAGGACATTCACGCGATTGGTCTAGCCGAAGTGGCGCGCATTGAGACCGAGATGGACAGCATCCTGCGCTCAATCGGTCGCAGCGAGGGCTCGGTGAAGTCGCGCATCGAGCAGCTCGACGCCGAGCTGGCTTATCCCGACAACGACGCCGGCCGAAGCCAGATCATGGCGGATATCGAGACGATGATTCGCGACGCCGAAGCGCGCGCGGAAGCTCTGTTCGATATTCGACCCAAGAGTGCGGTGATCGCGCGTCCGTATCCGGAGTACCGCTGGGCCTCGGCAGCAGCAAGCTATACCGCGCCTCCGCTAGATCGTTCACGCCCGGGTGTCTACCAGATGCCCCTGCGCAAGGATCGCCTCAGCCGCTTTGGCCTGCGCACGCTGGTCTATCACGAGACGGTACCGGGCCATCATTTTCAGGTCGCCCTCTCGGTTGAGAATACGGCGGTTCCCGCCTTCCGGCAGGTGCGCGCCTTTGGCGGTATTTCGGCATTTAGCGAAGGCTGGGCGCTGTATGCCGAGCGCATCGCAAAGGAAGAGAAGTGGTATGAGGGCGATCCCGAGGGCTTGCTTGGCCAGCTCGATGCCGAACTGTTCCGCGCACGCCGCCTAGTGGTCGACACTGGACTTCATGCTAAGCATTGGACCCGGCAGCAGGCAATTGACTACGGCATTCCGCCCTCCGAGGTTGACCGCTATGTCGTGATCCCCGGCCAAGCCACCAGCTACAAGATCGGCCAGCTAGAGATCATCCGATTGCGTGATCAGGCGCGTGCAACGCTCGGCGATCAATTCAATGCGCGCCAGTTCCACAACCTGCTGCTGCTTACCGGAACCGTGCCGCTCGAGCTGTTGGATCAGGAAGTTGCGGCGTGGACGGCGAGTCAGCGCTAGCGATTAGTGGCTTAAGCGGGCGGATCGGTTGCATCGTTCTGGCCCGTCACCGCGCCGGATTCGTGCGTCGTGCGGCGACAACGCGTCACAGCTTGGTGTGAGTTTCGCAACCCGAGCGATGGCCGCTTCAAGCATGTGAATGGGCCGGCTGCTCTTAAGGCAGAACGTCGCCATCCGAGTGCACATAGATCTTCGAAATGGCGTTTTGTTCTTGTGCTCGTGGGTTTTCAATTGACGATGTTGAGAAGAGCAGAATCGTCGTCTCACCGGTCACGTCGCTGCCGGACGCAGCGACGTGACGGAAGAAGATGGCTTCTGCTTAACTTGCGGCAGTTCAGTTCTCGAAACCGTCGCGGAAAATG
>JBBSIY010000152.1:0-7981 GCA_038257785.1 Lysobacterales bacterium | reverse complement strand
CATCGGCCGTGGCAATCCAGGGCGGTGCGAGCGAGTTCGCCAAGCGCTCAGCCTGTTGCTCAGCCCGCACCAATGCGCTCCAACAGCTGCAGCTCGGTGTCGCTAAACCCGGCCTGCCGGCGGTCGGGATGGTTGAACGGCCGGCGGATAGCGCCCATCGCATGGGCATGTATCAGTCGCTCGAAGGTCGACTCCGTATCAACGCCCGCATTGGCGCAGCACCACGCAAACCAATGCGAGCCGATGGCGACGTGGCGCACTTCCTCGCGCAGGATCAGCGCCAATATGTCGGCCGTCTCGGCGTCACTCACGCTACGCAGCCGGTGGATCATGCCCGGCGTTACGTCTAGCCCGCGAGCCTCCAAGACGCGCGGCACTAGCGCCATACGCTCAAGACATGAATGCTGAGTAGCAACGGCCATCTCCCACAGGCCGTTGTGGGCATCAAAGTCGCCGTAGCCGAACCCCAGCTCGTCTAGGCGCGCGGCGAGCAGTCGAAAATGACGCGACTCATCGCTGGCGACGCTGATCCAGTCGCGATAGTAAGCGTCCGGCATGCCGCGAAATCGATACACCGCGTCCCAAGCAAGATTGATTGCGTTGAACTCGATATGCGCGATGGCGTGAATGAAGGCCGCGCGGCCGGCGAGCGTTCCGAAGCCGCGCTGAGCGAGATAGCGTGGCGCGATCAAGCCGGGCTTGGCGGGCCGGCCAATTTCCGGGAGTAGTTGAGCGAGCGAATCAGCGCTCGCCAGCGGCAGGTTCGCGTTCGCTGCCGCGTCACTTAACGTCAGCTTTGATTCAACCGTATCGGCAAGCAAACAAGCGAGCGCGGCGTCCTGCAGCGTTTGTTGACTGGGCTGCCCAGAGCTCATCCGGCGCGGCGACGCTGCTTGGCGTCATCAGAGCGACTGGCTTGCAGACTATCTAGATAGGTGGCATCGCCGCCGGTCACGTATTCACCAGAAAAACAGGAGGTATCGAACGCGAGGTTCGCGTTCTTACCGCGCACGGCGGCTATCAGATCTTCCAACTCCTGATAAATCAGCCAGTCGCAGCCTAGTTCGATTTGAATCTCTTCCACCGTGCGGCCGTGCGCGATCAGCTCGCTGACCGCCGGCATATCGATACCGTAGATATTTGGATAGCGCACGGGCGGCGCCGCCGATGCGAGGTAGACCTTACGCGCACCTGCCTCCCGCGCCATCTGCACGATCTGTTTAGAAGTAGTGCCGCGCACGATGGAGTCGTCGACCAGCAGCACTACCCGGTTGCGGAACTCGAGCGGTATTGGATTGAGCTTGCGACGTACCGACTTAACTCGTTCACCCTGCCCCGGCATGATGAAGGTGCGGCCAACGTAGCGATTCTTGATGAAGCCTTCGCGGTATTTGATGCCCAGCACGTTGGCGACTTCGAGCGCGGCGTCGCGCGAGGAGTCAGGAATCGGTATCACGGTATCGATGTCGTGGTCAGGCCGCTCACGCAGAATCTTTTCGCCGAGCTTCACGCCCATGCGCATGCGCGCCTTGTGCACGGAAACGTCTTCGATCATCGAATCGGGACGCGCGAAATATACGTACTCGAAAATGCACGGCGCGTGTGCCGCTTCGACACAGCACATGTGCGCACTGAACTCGCCATCCGGACCAATCACGACGGCCTCGCCGGGCCGCACATCGCGCACCCGCTGAAAGCCGAGTAGATCAAAAGCGACACTTTCTGACGCGACCGCGTACTCAGTGCCGAGCGCCGACTCGCGCTTGCCAAGCACCAACGGGCGAATGCCGTGGGGATCGCGAAATGCGACCAGACCGAGCCCTAGCACTGCGGCCACCACCGCATAACCGCCGCGCGCGCGACGATGCACGCCTGCAACCGCGCCAAAAGCCGCGGTTGCGGTCAGTGCGCCCTGCGCCGATAGCTCGTGCGCAAACACGTTTAGCAAGACTTCTGAATCGGACTCAGTATTGATGTTGCGCCGATCTTGCTCAAACACTTCCCGGCGCAGAGCGTCGGTGTTGACAAGATTGCCGTTGTGCGCAAGCGCGATACCGTAAGGCGAGTTGACGTAGAACGGCTGCGCTTCGTCGAGCCCTTCAGAGCCCGCCGTTGGATAGCGACAGTGGGCGATGCCCAGCCTGCCGGTCAGCATGCGCATTTGCGGCTCGCCGAAGACGTCTTTAACTAGACCGTTGCCTTTGTGAATCCGCAGACGCTGGCCATCGACGGTGACGATGCCTGCAGCGTCTTGGCCGCGATGCTGCAGCACGGTTAGACCGTCGTAGAGAGACGCCGCTACTTCGCTGCGCCCGGCAATACCAATTATTCCGCACATGACATCACGCTCACCGATTGCTTCCAGATTCTTGGTAGGTGTCCGACGGCACGATGGCAGGTTCGAGCGGCGCGGGCGCAGGTGGTGGCAATGGTTCGAAGTTCACTTGGCTGGCCACCGCTTCAGGCAGCCACTCGCGCATCCATTCTGCGCCCGGCACAAACTTCGGAATCAGCTGCGAGGATGTCCACCACGGATCCTGCGTCAGCGGCGTAAAACCCATCACCAGCACGGCGATACAGGCAAGCGCCGCGCCTCGCGCCGCGCCAAACAGCAGGCCAAGCAGACGATCTGTTCCCGACAAACCGGTGCTTTTGACCAGCTTGCCGAGCAGCCACGTCGCCCAGCCGCCTACGACGAGTGCGCCGACAAACAGCGTGGTGTAGCCCAGAAACAGCTGCGCTGAACGCGTATCGACAAAACTTGTGTAAAGCCCCGACGCCGATTCGCCAAAGCGGAACGCCAGCCAAAAGGCCACAGCCCATACCACCAGCGACATCACTTCGATCAACAATCCACGCAGGCCACCGACCAAGCTGGAAAGCAGGATGATGCCTAACAGCGTGATGTCAGCCCAATTCACAGATGCCTCACGGGTAAGTCAGCACTTGGCCTTCAAGGGCGAACTTTTGCTTCAGCGCCGCCTGTGTGGCGTCGGCTTTAACGCGCTGAATTTCAGGACCTACGCGGACCCGCCAAAGCGCGCCGCCGTCACGGGCCACGCGCTCGACGAATGCCGCATATCCGCCAGCGCGCAATCGCGCGCGCAATGCATTGGCTTCGATCTCGTCTTTGTACGCGCCGACTTGGACGACGAAACCACCCGCCACAGCCGGGGCAGCGCGCGCCGGCGCAGCGTCGCCCGACTCCAAGCCGATGACTGCCGTTGGCAAATCTGACTGAATCTTGCGCACCGCAACGGCCGCGCTTTCGGCGGCAGCACGGCTGGCGAAGGGTCCAGCACGCAGACGCGAGGCGGTTTTTCCGTCGAGCTGGATCGATTCGGAATAGGCAACCACGCCGCCGGCCTTCAAGCGACCTAGCAGCGCCTGCGCATTGGCGACATTGCTGTAGCTACCCAAGTTGACGACGAAGCGATTGCCGGCTGGCGTTGGCGCCGCAGTTGGCGCTTTCGGTGCGGGCTCGCTGACTGCCGGTGTCGGTGTCGGTGTCGGTGTCGGTGTCGGTGTCGGTGCCGGTGCCGGCACTGCGGCGACAGGAGTGGCCGCTGGATCAGGCCTTACCGATGGCACTGCGGGCAGACTCGCTGGCTGGTCTTCCGGCACCTCGACGCGAGGTGAGAGCGGCACGTCCACGGTCGGCAGACGATCAGGATCATCCGGCGCGCTGGGCGCGGCGGCAATCGGTGTCGCCGCCGGGGTTCGGCTCGGCAGTGACAGCGGAATCTCGCGCGTCTGCAGCGGTCGATCCGGCGCGGCAGGAACCGTCAGAGGAAGTGCGCCTGCCGGCGGCGGCGGCGCAGCGGGGCCATCAAACAGCATGGGCAGAAAGATGACAGCGAGGGCGACCAAGACAGCCGCGCCAAGCAGACGCTGTTTGAGTGCGGGTTCCATTGATGGCGGCTCGCAGGGCGCTAAAGTGAGAGCGCGAAGTATACCGATCTAGCGCCGGCGCCTCGGCAGGTCGAGGTTAAGCAACGGATTGCCGTTCAGCTGTCGCCACCGAGCACCTGCATCGCTTCGCCAACCGTGTGAAACGAGCCGAAAACAACAACACGGTCACCCGGCTCGGCGTGCGACAGCGCTTCGGTGAGTGCTTCGGCCACCGTCGTATGACGGCTGCTGATGCTGCGCGACAGCAGACCCGCCACGCTGCGCCAAACCGAATCGACGTCTAAGCCGCGGGGGCCGACGTCCGGCAGGCCTGCAAATCGCCAAACGTCAACAACGCTCATCAAACTCGCAACCACCCGTGGGATATCTTTGTCGGCAAGCGCGCTGAATACGGCCTGCGTGGTGCCTTTCGGGCGGTTGCTAGCGAGCCAGCGCGCCAGCTCTTGCGCGGCCTGCGGATTGTGCGCCACGTCTAGCACCACTTCGACAGGCCCAGACAAGCGCTGCAGACGGCCCGGCAAGCGCACTGTGGCGAGTGCTTCGGCGATAGCGGATGCGGGAATCGTGGGTGCGCTTGGCAAATAGCGCAAGGCTGCGAGCGCAGCGGCCGCGTTAGCTAATTGACACGCCGCCGCTAATGCCGGTGGCGGAAGCTCTAGCGTGCCGTGCATATCCTGATAGCGCCAAGCGCCATCAACGTGTTGCACAACCCTGAAATCAAGACCGGCACGCAAGCCCAGCGCACCGATACGGTCAATTTCACTCAGCACGCTGAGCGGCGGCAGCGTCTCGCCGATGATGGCCGGCCGGCCACGGCGAAAAATACCCGCTTTTTCGATGCCGATGTCTTCTCGATCATTGCCAAGATATTCCATGTGATCGAGCGCAACCGTGGTCAGCACCGACACGTCGGCATCGACCAAGTTGACAGCGTCCAGCCTGCCGCCTAGGCCTACCTCAAGCACCGCTAGATCAAGTTGGGCGTCGGTGAATATCAGCAGAGCCGCCAGCGTGCCGAATTCAAAATAGGTCAGCGGAGTCGCGCCGCGCGCTGTCTCGATGCGTTCAAATGCATCGATCAATCGGGCGTCATCGACTTCTCGCCCATCGATGCAGATTCGCTCGCTGTAGCGCAGCAAATGTGGCGATGTGTAGCGACCCACGCGCAAGCCTGCAGCACGCGAGATGGCATCGATGAACGCCACCGTCGAGCCCTTGCCGTTGGTGCCGGCCACGCTAATGGTCCAACGCGCGGGCTGCGCTAGCCGCAACGCCTTGGCGACCGGACGCACGCGATCTAATCCCAGCATCATGCCGACCGGCAGCAGCGTCTGTTGATACGCCAGCCAGTCGTTCAAGGTTCTCATCGCGCTCTCCTGCGGCGGATCGCCGAGCCTATTCTGCGTTGCGTAACCCCAGCTCTCGCAGCACCGATGGTGCCGGATAGACGTCGCTCATCACCCAATGCATGTAGCGGCTATCGACGTGAATCGTCCGCGTCAAGGCAGGATCGAACACCCAGTTCGACGCGACCGATTCCCACGTCATATCGAAGATCAATCCAACCAGCTCGCCCTTGGCATTTAGCGTGGCCGAACCCGAGTTCCCGCCGGTAACATCGAGATCGGCGAGAAAGTTGACAGGCACGGCGCGGGCCCCCGCCTCGATCGCTGCAAGCTGCGGCGCGGTGGCGTCGAACGGATCGCTGCCCGTGTGTTTGGCGGCAATTCCGGCCGTGGTGGTGAAAGGGACATAGCGCAGGCCATCACGCGCATCCACGCCGCCCACGCTGCCAAAGGTGATGCGCAGCGTGCCGTTGGCGTCGGGATAGGTGGCCAAACCTTGGCTGCGGCGGAAATCCATCATCGCCTGCATGTACGTCGGCTGCAGTCGCAGCAACCCGCCTTCATACGACTTGCGCTGATCTTCTATGCGCTGCAGCGCGGGAGCCAGCTGAATGGCCAGCTTGATGAACGTGTCGTCGCTAGCTTCGAGCGCTTGGCGCTGGGCGGTGAACATGTCCAAACGCGCCTGAGATTCGACCAGACGCGTGCCTGCATACAGCGCATCGAGCGCACGCTCGAGCTGATCGTCGTCGCCCGTATTGGGGCGGCTGGCCAGCCAGCTGTCTAACTCGGGCAGCCGTTGCTCTGCCGACAATGCCTGATATTCCGTCAGCGCGTAGCGCAGGATTTTCCGATCAACCGACGGATCCATGCGTCGGTCCAGCTGTCTCAGCCCCGCTTCAATACGCGACCAGTCGCGCGCTTGAAATCCCACTTCGCGCTGACTATCGGTTCGCGCTCGCTCAGCGCTTAGTCGATGCAGCGTGCGGGCTGTTGCGAACAAGCCGCTGCTGTTGAGAGTGGCGATGACCAGATCGCGATCGCGCGTCGCACGTGCCGAAGCGAGGTGGGCGCGCAAGGCTTTAAGTTCACGCAACGCCGATTGGCCATCGGCACCTTTGTTGCTCAGCCATTGTTCCAACGCGGCCTCCTCGCGCTGCTTCTGGCCGGATGCATCGGCGCTAGCAAAGCCCGCGAGCTGACCCGCATTGTTCTTACGCCCGTTCTGCCAGCTCGACACCGTTGATGCGTACTTAATCGACACGTCGGATCCCGCCGGCGCTGCTTCTGCGACCAAGCCGATCAATGCATCCAGACGCGCGATCTGTTTCGGATAGGTCCAGTCGATCACCGCATCAATCTCGTCGGCGAGGCGATAGCGCGCCGTCGTCCCCGGATAGCCCGCCACCATGACGAAATCGCCGTCTCGAAGCGCCTGTTTAGAAATTGGCAAATAGTGCTTAGGCCGATAAGGAACGTTGTCGGCGGCAAAGTCGGCTGGCTTTCCGTCTTTGCCAACATAGGCACGATAAAACGCGAAATCGCCGGTGTGACGCGGCCAGCTCCAGTTGTCGACATCGCCACCAAATTTACCGATCGCGACCGGTGGCGCGTAGACGATCCGTACGTCGCGAATCTCCATCTGCACCATCAAGCGGTACACCACGCCACCAAAAAAACTGCCGACATTACAGCGCGCGCCCGGCTTGGACTCGCAGCTAGCAACCAATTTTTTCTTCGCTGCATCGACGGCGTCATAGCGCTGGCGGTCACTCATGCGCGGCGTTAGCCCTTTGAGCACGTCTCGTGTCACATCGCGAATTTCCTCGGTGACAAAGATCCGCGCCGCCGGCCCCGCACTCAGCTCGTCCGCACGCGTCGCAGCGTAGATTCCATCGCGAAGTCGGTTGTTCTGTTCGGTGGAATTGAGCTGAATCGACCCATAGGCGCAGTGGTGATTCGTTACCACCAACCCGTCGGGCGAAACAAACGACGCGCTGCATCCGCCAAGGCTGACGATTGCACCCATCGGACTGCCGGACAGATCAGCAAACTGCGCTGGATCAAGCTCAAGACCCGCTTCCTTCAGCGGCGTGGCGATCTCGGAAAGCTGATCCGGCGTCCACATGCCCTCGCCGCCATGGGCGAGGCTGGAGGCAAGCAGCAGGGCGGCGCACACACGGAGCTTCATTGGCTGTCTCGCTTAAGGCAGCTCGTAAGTTTAGACGAAACGCCGCTAGCTCCCCTTGACGATATTTGGATGAAGTGAACGGTATCGCTTTCCGCCTCGCGCCGCATCACCAACGCTTGAATTGCTTAGCCGAGATAGCTGACGCTATGCGACTAGAAGCGAGGCGTCGCCAGCCTGGCAAACCGGCCAACGTTGCCGTGGGACTCTTGCTGTTCGCTACCTCAGCGGTAGCGCACGCTGACCATCGGATTCAAGCTGCGCACGGGCTCCAAAAGAATATTCGTGGAGCTGACTAAGCTCGGCCGCACCGAGACGAAGTCGCGTTCACCTTCTATAGCCGCATGAAAATCAATCTAAAGAATGTTTCTTGACGCGCCGACGCAGGCAAGTCATCGGTTGACTTTACACCGACGAAAATCCTTCGGTCGTAGCTGCCTCGTATACTGGCAACCTTTACCCGATCGGAGCTGCCATGGCCGCTGCAATGATGAAAGCGCTGGTTAAGCGAAAAACCGAGCGCGGCATTTGGATG
>JBBSIY010000151.1:0-8014 GCA_038257785.1 Lysobacterales bacterium | reverse complement strand
GGTATGGCGGGCTACAAGGCGGTGCTGATCGCGGCTGAAGTGTCGGGCAAGTTTTTCCCGATGCTGACCACCGCGGCGGGCACGATTCGTCCCTCAAAAGTGTTGATTGTCGGCGCGGGTGTGGCCGGCTTGCAGGCGATTGCCACCGCGCGGCGATTGGGTGCGCAGGTGGAGGGTTTTGACGTACGGCCTGAAACGCGCGAGCAAATCGAATCGCTGGGCGCAAAGTTCTTGGATCTAGGCGTTTCTGCCGCCGGCAGCGGCGGCTATGCTCGCGAGCTAACGGCAGAAGAGCGGGCCGAGCAGCAGCGCAAACTTGCTGATCATCTTAAGGGTATCGATGTCGTCATCACGACTGCGGCCGTGCCCGGTCGTCCGGCGCCGAAGATCATTACTGCGGCGATGGTCGCAGGTATGAAGGACGGCTCAGTGCTTGTCGATTTAGCGGCCGAGACCGGCGGCAACTGCGAATGCACCAAGCCCGGTGAGACCATATCGGTCGGCGGCGCGACCATCGTCGGTCCGCTTAATTTGCCGTCCATGGGGGCGATTCATTCCAGCGAGATGTACGCCAAGAATCTGTTCAATTTCCTCTCGCTGATGCTGAAGGACGGCGCGCTGACGCTCGATTTCGACGATGACCTGATCGCTGGCACCTGCCTGACGCACGCCGGTGAGATCAAGCACGCCGCCACCAAGACTCGGATAGGGGAGGGCTGATCCATGGACGGTTTTGTCGCGCTATACATCTTTATGCTGGCCGGTATTTGCGGCCACGTCATCATTTCTCGCGTGCCGGTGATCCTGCACACGCCGCTGATGTCCGGTTCCAACTTTGTCCACGGAATTGTCGTGGTGGGCGCCATGATTGCGCTCGCGCATGCCGACACTAATCTCGAGCGTGGCGTCGGCTTTATCGCCGTCCTGCTTGGCGCGGGCAATGCCGTAGGTGGCTACGTGGTCACCGAGCGCATGCTCGATATGTTCAAGTCCAGCAAGGGAGCGAAGAAATGACTATTGAAGTCATGCTCGATTTCCTTGCAAAGGCGAGTTACTTCGCCGCCGCCGTACTGTTTATCGTCGGTTTGATGCAGATGGGCTCGCCGGTCACGGCGCGCAAAGGCATTCGATGGGCGGGATACGGCATGGTCATTGCCACCGTCGTTACGTTCTTTGCGCCCTCGACCTGGGGCGGCTTCGAGCACTTCGATCAGCTAAATCTGATCTTGATGATTCTCGCCATCGTGCTTTCCTACCTGTTCTGGGTCTGGGGCAAAAAAGTACCGCTCACCGACATGCCGCAGATGGTGGCGATTTTCAACGGGATGGGCGGCGGTTCCGCTGCAGCGATTGGTGCGGCAGCGATGTTGAATGCTGCGTCGTACACCGGAGCCTGCACGCCGCTGGATATTGCGGGGCACAAGTGCCTTGATACGACGTTTGCTGTGCTGGCAATACTTGGTTCGTTGATCGGCGCGATCTCGTTCTCTGGCTCGGTAATCGCGTGGGCCAAGCTTGATGGCCGATTGGATAAGCGCTTCACCTTCCCAGGGCAGCAGGCCATCAACCTGCTGGTGTTCGTTGCGTCGGTCGCGCTCGGTGCGTATCTGGTATTCCAGCTCAATGTCCCGGTGATCATTGCGTTTTTCGCCCTTGCGTTGCTGTTCGGCGTGTTGATGACGCTGCCCATCGGCGGTGCGGATATGCCGGTTGTCATCTCCCTCTACAACGCATTCACTGGCCTGGCGGTCGCCTTCGAAGGCTACGTGTTAGGTAATGAGGCGCTGATTATTGCGGGCACCGTGGTTGGCGCGGCCGGCATGCTGCTGACCCAGCTGATGGCGAAGGCGATGAATCGGCCGATCTCTGGCGTGCTGTTCTCGCAGTTTGGCGGCGGTGGCGGTTCCGGTGAGGCAATCACCGGCACCATGAAGCCGATCGAAGCGCCAGACGCAGCGTCGCTTCTGTATATGGCCGAGCGCGTGATCATCGTTCCCGGCTACGGCATGGCGGTGGCGCAGGCGCAGCACAAGATGTGGGAGCTCTGCAAACAGCTGATCGCCCGCGACAAGGACGTCAAATTCGCGATTCATCCAGTCGCCGGGCGCATGCCAGGGCATATGAACGTGCTGCTCGCTGAGGCTGGCGTGCCCTACGATTTGATTACCGATATGGAAGACATCAATCCGGAGTTCAAGACCTGCGACGTGGCGATTGTTATCGGTGCCAACGACGTGGTGAATCCGGTTGCCAAAACGGATAAGTCGTCGCCGATCTACGGCATGCCGATTCTTGATGTGATCGACGCCAAGCAGGTCATTGTTATCAAACGCGGCAAAGGCACGGGGTTTGCCGGCATTGAGAACGCGCTGTTCTATGGCGAAAACTGCCGGATGCTGTATGCCGATGGCCAAGAGGCCGCTAGCCGCATGCTCTCCGAGTTAAAGGCGCTAGACGGTGGCGGCGGACATTGATCTGAGCTAGTCCCAGCAAATAACCCTGCGCCCGATGGCGCAGGGTTCACCCTAGCGACTGCTGCGCCAAGCGATAGCCAGCGCCGCAGCAACCCATGCGTATTCAACCCAGCCAGTGTTGGCGTTGACGAACAGCTGCGCTAAGCCGACGCTCATTTTCCACACAGATTCTGACGGCCGCATGCCAAGCATGAGACCGATGTGCGCGGTCGCGTACAAAAAGCCAGCAGCCAGCACCGTTGCCGCCGTGATCGCTACCGCGAACCAGCCGCGCTCGTGACATTTGGGAAAGCTGGCTAGGCGCAGCAGCAAAGCGGCGTCGAGCGCCGCGATCACCGCCATCCATGCGCAAGGGCTGCGCAGCATCACGGTCAGCCCCGACCAAATGGCGGCGACTCCGGCGACCGCCGCAATGCCGGAAACAACGGCGATCAAGCGCACTGCCAACGAAGGCCGCCGGGCAGGCGTAGTGATAGAGGTCATGCGGGCGCGAGTCGGGCGAACCAGGGCGGGTAGAATAAGCGCTCATGCGCCTTGCTGCGCCACCCAATACCTGAGCCTTCGAAGCCGATGTCATACAGCCGCACCAGTGAGCCGATCAAGTTCGAACGAGACTGCCGCGTCGTGTTGGTGCCGCAGGGCGAGGCGGTCACGCTGCCAGCCGGTAGCGTTGGCTACATCACGCAGAGTCTCGGCGGCAGCTTTACCGTCTTCGTTGAAGGCAATCTGTTTCGCGTCGCTGGCAATGATGCGGATGCCATCGGCAAACCGCCCGTTGCGCCGCCAGCGCTTGCGGAAGGTGCCAGTGACGACGATGTCGAGCTCTTGGTTTGGAAGCAGCTAGGCACCTGCTACGACCCGGAAATTCCGGTCAACATCGTCGACCTTGGACTGGTCTACTCATGCACCGTGGAGCCCTTGGGTGATGGTCGTCGTCGGGTTGCGATAGAGATGACGTTGACGGCTCCCGGCTGCGGCATGGGTGAAGTGCTGGTCGACGACGTGCGCGATAAGATCGAACGCGTTCCGACCGTGGCGGTCGCCGATGTTGAGCTCGTTTTCGATCCACCGTGGAACCAGTCGATGATGAGCGAGGTTGCGCGGCTTGAGACGGGGATGATGTAGGCAGATTGTGTAGGCCTTCGGACCAAACGGCTGCCGAGCGTCGTGCTGCGACTGCCGCTGTCTCGCTTCAACACGTCGCATACGGGCTCGGCCCTCCGTCCACGCAATCCTCGCGCACTGCGTCGAGCTGCGCAGTTTGCACGCTGAACCTCCGTTCAGCTCGTCCGCTCGCTGACTGAATAGGGTGCACATAGGCCCGCTCTTGGTGCGCAGCAATGCCGTTGTAAATCCTTGTGTCTGTGCAATTTCCGTCACTTATGAAAAGCTGACCGGACATTCATGGTGCAACGCACAATAGTTTCTTGTGAAACAATGGCTTAGGTCACAGTTTTTGCTTGACGGGGGTCACGCCCGTCGCTAGGTTCGCGGCTGTTTTTGCCATTGTGACTTTTGGTAAAAACCTCATCCGCCCCCCTAGTCGCACAGGCCTGAAGTTGGAATTGCGAAGTGGGGAGGAAACGCCCGGTCAACGTTGGGGACGTTGATCGCGTAGGGCACTGGCACGGCAAGAGGGCCGTGTCGCGGGTGAGAAAGCAGAAGGCGGGGATGCCGTTAATGCGGCTGCCAGCCATCCACACCACTAACTAATGGGGCTTACTCACGTGCAATCACGCAATTCATCCTCGCTTTGTCGGAACGCGCTGGCCGTTGCCACCGCGATGGTTTTCGCCGCTGCTGCTGGTTCGGTCGCCGCCCAGCAAGCGCCCATCTCGTCCAAGATGGAGGGGCTAGAGAGTCTCACCGAGAAAGGACAGACGCGGTACATCGTCAAGTTCAGCGAAAGCTCAACTGAAGGCTCCAGCGCGACTGCCCTTCAAGCAACGCTAGCGAGCCTCGCAAATAGCACCGGCCTCAAGATGTCGCACGTGCGCAGCTTGGCGGTCGGAGCCGAGTTGATCGAGGTAGAGGCGAAATCGAGTCGCGCGGGTGCCGAGTCAGTGATGGCCGTGTTCGCTGCGCATCCGAGTGTCGAGTACGTCGAGCCCGACGCGATCATGACGATCAACTTAACGCCCAACGACACGCGCTACAGCGAGCAGTTCGGTTTTACTAGCTCAACCGCAGGCATCCGCGTGCAGGGTGCGTGGGACGTGGTGACGGGTTCGGGTATCCGTGTTGCCGTCATCGATACCGGTATCGCTCCACATAGTGACCTGAGCGCCAATATTGTTGGTGGCTACGACTTCATCTCCGATGCGGCGTCCGCCCGAGACGGCAACGGCCGCGATTCCAATCCCGCCGACCAAGGCGATTGGACGACCGGTGAATGCGGTGCGGCCAGCAACTCCAGCTGGCACGGCACGCACGTCGCCGGCACGGTGGCGGCAGTCACCAACAACGCTAAAGGTGTCGCTGGCACGGCGTTCGGCGCTAAGGTTGTGCCGATTCGCGCGCTCGGCAAATGCGGCGGTTCTCTCTCCGACATTTCTGACGCCATCATTTGGGCGTCGGGCGGCAGCGTCAGCGGCGTCCCGGCCAACGCTAATCCAGCTGAAGTCATCAATATGAGTTTGGGCGGCGGCGGCGCGTGCGGCTCGACTTATCAGGCCGCAATTGATTCAGCGGTCGCGCGTGGCACCACCGTGGTGGTGGCCGCAGGCAATAGCAACGTCAACGTGTCTGGTGCGCGTCCGGCCAACTGCAACAATGTAGTCGCTGTGGCTGCGACCACCAGCGCCGGCGCTCGCGCCAGCTTCTCGAACTTCGGCACGTTGATCGACGTCTCGGCACCGGGCCAGGGCATTCTTTCAACCTTGAACACCGGCACCACCACGCCGGGTTCCGAGAGTTACGCCAGCTATAGCGGCACGTCGATGGCCTGTCCGCACGTGGCCGGCGTTGTGGCGCTGATGCAGTCCAAAGCAGTCAGCACCCCAGCTCAGGTGGAGGCACGCTTGAAGAGCACCGCCTACGCGCTGCCTGGTGCGTGTTCAGGCGGCTGCGGCGCTGGCATCGTTGATGCTTTGGCGGCGGTCAATGCCACGGGCACAACCCCACCGCCTCCGCCGCCACCGGCTGGCGGCACGCTGACTAAGGGCGTCGCGGTCGGCAGTCTGTCGGCTACCACTGGCAATTCCCTCAACTACACGATGGTAATACCTGCCGGTGCGACCAACCTAGCCTTCAATACCTCGGGCGGCACCGGCGATGCGGATATGTACGTGAAGTTCGGCAGCGCGCCGACCGACACGGTGTATGACTGCCGTCCGTATGCCTCTGGCAATACCGAGGCCTGCAACTTCGCGACGCCTTCGACCGGCACGTACTACGTTCGTCTAAAGGCTTACACCAGCTTCTCGGGCCTGAGTTTGGTGGGCAACTACACGGCGGGCAGCACCGGCGGCGGTACCGCGCAGACTTACAGCAACACCACCGACGTGGCTATCGGCGACCGGGCAACGGTCGAGTCGCCGATCACCGTTTCGGGCCGCAGCGGAAACGCCCCGTCCAATGCTTCAGTAGATGTGCGCATCCTGCACACGTACAAGGGAGACCTGAAGGTGGATTTGGTGGCGCCGGACGGCAGCTTGTACAACATCCACAACCGCACAGGTGGAAGCGCGGATAACGTTATCGGTACCTATACGCTTAACTTGTCCAGCGAGGCCCTCAACGGCACATGGAGACTGCGCGTGTTTGACGCTGCCAACGGCGACGTCGGCACCATCGACAGCTGGTCCGTCACGTTCTGATTAGAGCGGTTGGACTCTAGTAAAAGACGAACCCCGGCCCTGTGCCGGGGTTCGTGTTTCTAGGGCTTCGATCCGTGCGCCGCGTGCCCAGCGCTTGGAATGGCTAGCCGTTCGCCTCAAATCGATTGGCAGAGACGTTCTTGCGCACGCTTGCTGGGTTCCAGATTCGCCCATTCATAGCGATGTAAACGCCCGGTGGCAGGCTCTGAACCGCGCCGACCGCACAGCCGATATTGAACTCGGCGTCGGAGCCGCGGAAACGCGCCGGGTTCAGTGCGCCGGTCAGTACGATCGTCTTGTCGCTGATTGTGGCCAGCACCTTCGCCGTCTCCACCATCGTGTCGGTGCCGTGCGTTACCAGCGCATGCTTGGCGGTTTGCGCATCTATCGTTTGCCGCAGCAGCTGACGGTCTGCGTCGGTCAGGTGCAGCGAGTCTTTTCGCAGTAGTCCCACCACGTTGAAGCGAAAAGCGACGCCGAGCTCTTCTAGAATTCGACCGATCTGCGGCTCGCCTATCTGGTAGTCCGACTTGTCGTCGAAGTAAATTTTATCGATTGTGCCGCCGGTGGTGACGACGCAGAGCTGATCCATGAGCGATAGGTTCCGCGGTCAAAAAGTGACCCCAAGTATAGGCGGGTGCCTGCTGATCCTTTAGAACAGTCGGAGTGGGTGGTCGATAACGGCTGCCGCGCAAATTCGTCTACAGCCCGCAATCGCTTGCTCTACTTCAGCTGCCTACTTCACCGAGCGATACGCCAACTCGATTCGTGCGGCAGCGCCATATAGCAGCGTAGCGTCGGTCTCGATGGTGTCCGGCGGCACGATATTGGGCCACGCTTTGCTCAACAGCATGGCGACCTGCGCTTCGATTTCGGTGATCGGGTCCGCCGCAGCGGCACGCTGCTCGTCGCTCAGCTCGTTCAGCATGGCTCGCGCAACCCGCGTGAATCCGAACGCATCCTGATACTCGTGGCCGTTAACGATCTGGCCGTCTTTGACGCCTTCAGCGTATTCGTCTGCCGCAGTGCGGATCAGCGAGTGAACGGCGGCAAGCCGCAACCGCGTGCCGGCGATGCTTCTCGTGTCAACGACTGAGCCAGACTTTGCGAGAGCCAGCTCCAAATCGGTCAATGCCGATGTGACCTCGGCGAGCGGCGCATTGCGTTCGACGGCTTTAGCCAATGCCGCTAGCGCAGGCGCAAAGTCGGAGGCCCGGCGCGCATCCAGCGCTGGCTTGATGGTGGCGTAAAGCTCGTCGCCAGGATGCTTCATATGCATCAACGCCATACCGTTGGCACCCGCCTCGTAAAGCGCGACGCCAACGGTGAGATGGCCTTGCACCTGTCCCAGCAAATTCAAATACAGCACGTCGTCGGTGATGGCTGAAGTCGTTGCCGCGCCATCGCCTTCACCGCCGCCTTCGCCGCCTTCAGCGCTCAATGCTGCTGCTTCGCGTCGCTTCTTGGTTTTCGGCGCCGTCGTTGATGAGCTCATGCCTTGAGCGGCGAGGGCTACAGCGGCCGGTGTGGCCAACGCTGTGTGAATCGCCTGCGGAAGACTGGCCGCCGAAGCCATCGAGGCGCAACCCAACGCGGCACCGACCACCGCGATCTCCCCTAAACGGGTCCACACTTTGCGCTCAGACGACATTATTGCTCCTTGATGATTGGCGACCAGCGAGCCAGGTGCGCCGGTCGTGGATGAGAACAGTTCTCCTTTAG
>JBBSIY010000150.1:0-8020 GCA_038257785.1 Lysobacterales bacterium | reverse complement strand
CGGCACATTCAGGCTAGCGGCCGTGACGACGCTGTCGTAAAGATCTTTGCCCATGCCGTGCAGGCGCTGAAACTCGTACTGATGCGGAGCGTTGGCGCTCGGTGGCAGCATGCGCTGCGCCATGCGTGCGATCGCCGCGATGGTGTGTGCGTTGTGCGTCGCAAACATCGGATAAAACGCGTCGGCGGAGGCCAGCATCCGGCGCGCACAGGCGAGATAGCTGACGTCGGTACTCGGCTTGCGCGTGAACACCGGAAATCCCGCGTGGCCTTCAACCTGTGCGCGCTTAATCTCAGCGTCCCAGTAGGCGCCTTTCACCAATCGAACCGGCATCCGTCGCCCGTGTTGGCGCGCCAACGACGCTAGGTAATCGATCACGAACGGCGCGCGTTTTTGGTAGGCCTGCACGGCCAAACCGTAGCCTTCCCAGCCGGCTAGGCTAGCGTCGGCATACGCGGCCGCGATGACCTCAAGGCTCAGCTCCAGTCGCTCGGCTTCTTCTGCGTCAATGGTCAGCCCGATGCCTTGCGCCTTTGCCAGCTGCGCGAGTGCCAACACCTTCGGCGTCAGCTCGGCTAAAACACGCGCGCGCTTGCCGATCTCATAGCGAGGATGCAGCGCGCTGAGCTTGACCGAGATGCTGGGCGCGGCAAACAAGTCGGCGTACGGCCCGCCGCCGCCAATCGCAACTATCGCGCGCCGGTACGCCTCGAAATAGCGTTCGGCATCTTTGGTCGTTAGCGCCGATTCGCCGAGCATGTCGAAGCTGTATCGATATGTCGCGTTCTCACCCCGACGCGAGCGCTTCAGGGCCTCGCCGATGTTGCGCCCCATCACGAACTGATGGCCCATGATGCGCATCGCCTGACGCACCGCGAGTCGAATGACTGGCTCGCCAGCGCGACCGACCACGCGACGCAGCGCACCGGTGAAATTGACGCGGGTCTCCTCCGACAGCGCGACCATCTTGCCGGTGAGCATCAGCCCCCAGGTGGAAGCGTTGACGAACAGCGAGTCGCTGGCGCCGATGTGTTTTTTCCAGTTGGCGTCGCCCAGCTTGTCGCGAATCAAGCGGTCGGCGGTTTCCTGATCGGGAATCCGCAGCAGCGCCTCGGCGACGCACATCAGCAGGACGCCTTCTTCCGACGACAGGTCGTACTGGCGCATGAAGGCTTCGATGGCACCTTGGTCTTCTGCTTTGATGCGGACCTGTTGCACCAGACTGACGGCGAGCGCTTGCGTCGCTGCGTGCTCGGCGGGATCGTCGCCAAGCTCATGCAGAAGCGCGGTGACCTGCTCGCGTTCGTCACGCAGCCATGCGGCGGTGATCGCGCGATGAAGTGGGTCAGGTTCGGGGAGAGTCAGGCCGAGAAAAGCTGTCACGACGGTCTCGCTTGGCCGGCACACGGGCCGTGCGCTGCGGATGCTGGATTGTACGGCGCGGTTGTTCGGCCCAACACCCCACTGATCAAAAATCAGCGTAGATCTTGATCGACGCCGGGTGGATTTGGATCAGCGTGGGCGGCCGCATGTGCACGCAATGCCTCAAGTTTGCTGCGAAATGCACGCGCCTCCCACGCCGCCAGCCGCCACAACAAATCGCTGAGCAAGGCCAACGCCAACCCGACGACGGTGCCGCCAACAAACAGCGCATTCGCGATAAACAGCGCGCGGGGCAAATCGGCACCGACGCCCGCCATCACCATTAGCTTGCTGCCGATCCACGCGGTGCCGCCATAGATCGGTGCAATGGTTAGCGGGTTGGTGATGAACTGCAGGGCGACGGTGATCGTCAGATTGGCGCGCAGCAGCAGCGCCAGGCCGAATGCCAGCGGCAGCTGGAATCCATATAGCGGCAGCAAAGACAGCACCATGCCGCCATACAGCGCTGGCAGCACGTTTGCGCGTTGGAACGACCATAGAAACGGATAGCGTTTCGCTCGGCCGGCAAACCATTTGATCACCGGATAGCGATGAACATTGGCGCGGCGCGGAAGCGGACGCAGCAAGCGACGAATCCAGCGGCGACGGCGCAGCAGCTGGCGGAGCTTGGCATCGAACTCGTGCTGCATGGATCTAATCAGGCCGTTACGTAGCGCGCTAGTGTGCGCTTGGCGATCTGAACGCTGTGTGCAGTGTGGGCAGCGCGATAGAGCAGAGAAAAATAAGAGCAAGAGCGTTCAACGCAAATACGCGAAGGGCGCAAAGAAAAGCGAATAGCGTCCACAGCAACGATTTTCGCTGAAAGACACCCGCCGGGCCCTTGCGCCAATCCTCGCTCCGCTCTCCTTTGCACCCTTCGCGTCTTTGCGTTGAACGCTTTTTCAATACGGATGCGCGCCGTAGCTTAGGCGGCTCGGCTTGCGGCGTGGCGTTTTAGGTGCACCAGGATTAGTGAGATCGCCGCAGGGGTGAGGCCAGCGATGCGCTGTGCTTGGCCGATGGTTTGCGGATTTACCTTGAGCAGCTTTTGCTTGGCTTCGGCAGACAGCCCACTGATCGCGGCGAAGTCGAGGTCGCCAGGGATAGGCGTTGATTCGTTGCGCTGCTGGCGCGCGATTTCTTCGTTCTGGCGTGTCAGGTAGCCGGCGTACTTGACCTCGATCTCGACCTGTTCGGCGCTATCAGCATCGCTGTTACCCGTGCCGATTCCCGGTACGGTTGCTAGCTGGGCGTGACCAACGCCGGGTCGCTTGAGCAGCTCCAAGGCGCTGCAATCGCGGGTGATGCTGATCGCCAATGTTTCCTGCAGCGATGTGGCCAAGGTATTGCCGGGCGACAGGCGCAGGCTAGCCAGTCGCGTCTGCTCGCGTGCGATGCGTTCACGTCGTGCGTCAAACGCGGCCCAGCGCGCATCGTTGACGAGACCAAGGTCGCGGCCGATGGCGGTCAAGCGCAGGTCGGCATTGTCTTCGCGTAGCTGCAAGCGGTATTCGGCGCGCGAGGTAAACATGCGATACGGCTCAATGGTGCCGTTGGTGATGAGGTCATCAATCAGCACGCCGATATAAGCCTGATCGCGACCGGGCGACCATGACGCTAGGCCCCGCGCGCGCCGTGCCGCGTTGAGGCCGGCGATTAGTCCTTGCGCCGCCGCTTCTTCGTAACCCGTAGTGCCATTGATCTGGCCGGCAAAAAAGAGTCCGCCAACGGATTTGGTTTCCAACGAGTCGCGCAGTCCGCGCGGGTCGAAATAGTCATACTCAATGGCATAGCCGGGACGCGTGATATGCGCGTTTTCAAAGCCGCGAATCGAGCGCACCAGCTCTAGCTGCACATCAAACGGCAATGACGTGGAAATGCCGTTCGGGTAGATCTCAATGCTCTCTAGGCCTTCGGGCTCGACAAAAATCTGATGCGACATCTTCTCGGCAAAGCGCACGACTTTGTCTTCAATCGATGGGCAGTAGCGGGGGCCAGTGCCTTCGATCTGGCCGCTGTACAGCGGCGAGCGGTGCAGCGCGCCACGAATGATGGCGTGTGTTTGCTCGCTGGTATGGGTGATCCAGCAGCTTAGTTGGCGCGGATGATCGTCCGTGCTGCCCAGAAACGAGAAAACCGGCCGTGGCTCATCGCCGGGCTGCTCCTGCATGTGGGTGTAGTCGAGGCTGCGACCATCAATGCGCGGCGGTGTGCCGGTCTTCAAGCGCCCGACAGTAAACGGGCCGTCGCGCAGGCGCTCTGCAAGGGTGGTTGACGGCGGCTCGCCGGCACGGCCCGCCGAATACTGGGTTTGTCCGATATGTACGCGGCCAGCTAGGAACGTTCCGGCCGTTAACACTACGCAGGGTGCGTCGAATCGCAATCCGGTTTGCGTCAGTACGCCGCGCACGTGATCGCCTTCGATAACAATGTCATCGACCGGCGCCTGGAACAGACTTAAGTTGGGCTGCTGCTCGACCATGCTGCGAATTGCAGCGCGATACAGCGCGCGGTCTGCTTGGCAGCGCGTTGCGCGCACCGCTGGACCCTTGCTTGCATTGAGCTTTCGCCACTGAATGCCGGCGCGATCGGCAGCCTGCGCCATCGCGCCGCCAAGGGCGTCTATCTCGCGCACCAAGTGACCCTTGCCGATCCCTCCGATAGCGGGGTTGCAGCTCATCGCACCGATTGTCTCAATGCTGTGGCTAAGCAGTAGGGTGCGCGCGCCGCTGCGCGCGGCAGCCAAGGCGGCTTCCGTGCCGGCGTGGCCACCACCCACTACGATGACTTCATAGCTATACATAACGGTGTTTCTTATGGTTAAACGGCTTGCTAGCCTCCACGCGTAACGCGGTGCTTAGCCCGGGGGACAAGTTTAACGCCTGAACTTGGCACGAAATCTGCTCAAGCGACGTTGCACTTAGCGTGGCAGATGTCTCGGGCCTGCAAACGTTTCAAACGTTCGCAGCGAGCCATTGGCTGAACTGAACAGGGGTCGGTCGCGCGCACGCTAAGGGAGCATGGCCTTGCGCCGGGGAAAGGCCGACGCCCGGGGTAGGTCTTTTGGAACAGGGGGAATCCAGGGGACCGAATCCGGGCGCCGGACAGCCTTGGCATAAGGTTGACTGGCTAGGGCGAGCTACGCCACGGTCACAAAATGCCGTAATACGTCACACAGGAGCGTGCCCCGGACGGCGAGTCACGCGCAACTGTTCGGCTATCGAACTGTGATTGCCATCACTTTCAAAGCCGCCGGGCGGAATGCCCGCGCATTCTCGCTGTCATCCGCGCTGCGTAATCAGCAGCTGCGGCCAGCGCTATTCGTCCTCCGTTTCGCGGGTGGAGCGACCTTCCGAGCTGCGAACACTGCGCTCCACACGCGCTTCGCTGCGGGCTTCCGAGCGTTCGGCGCGCTGCGGTGCTTCATAGCTGCGCTGCTGTTGTGGCGCGGCCGGCTGATAGTTCCGCTGCGGTGCCTCGCTGCCGCGCTGCTGCGCGGGTTCGCGATAGCTTTGAGCGCGAGGCGTGTAGGCTTCGCGCGGCGCGGCGGATTGCTCTCGGCGCGGTGACGATTCGTATCGCGTGCTGTCACGCACCGGTGCGGGCTGGCGGTACTGGGTCTGCACATCTGGTCGCGCTGAGCGCTCTCGATCGACGGGCGTCTCGCGTGTCTGCGTCTGACGCTCGACTGGCTGCCGGTAGGTCGTCGCGCGCGAGGGCTGAATGCGGTAGCCCTCAGTGTCTGCTTGGCGGCTGCGTTCGGTGGGCGCATACGTGCGGTTCGATGTGCTGCGTGGGCTTTGCGTACGTGTGTCGCCGGAGTCGCCTATGTAGCGACTTGGCCGCGTCCGCTCGCTGCGGTTGCCGCCGTCATAGCCAAACCCGCTGACGCCCGGATCAGCGCGGCGATTTCCGCTGCTGCCATAGTCGGCACCGCGTGCCGAAGCACGACGATCGAGGACGGCATTGCGGCCACCATCCTGCTGCCGATTGACCTGAGTTCGCGGTAAGCCACGATCGTTATAGCTGCCGCCATCATTGCGATAGCGCGAATTGCGGGCGCTGTAGCGCGACCGATCGCTGAGCCAAGCTGCTTCGTTGCGGGCACTGCCGTAGCGCGGCGCGTAGTGCCTGTAGCTGCGCGAGGCTGATCGGTCGTAATACGAGTGCCAGTCGTAGTAGCTGTCTACCCACGCGTTGCGGTAGGGCGAGTAGGAATAGCTCAGATAGCCGCCGTACCGACCACCGTAGCCATAGCCGGACCTATAGTCGCCACCGTAGCCTGCGCTGAAATAGCTACGTGGGTAGTAGGTCACGCCGTAATAAAAGCGCGGATACCAATACGGATCAACCGACCAGCGATTGAGTGGATAGAACAGCGAGTAGTAGTACGGGTAGTCCAGATAGGCCGATGAATAGCCACTGTCTTGATAATAGTAATCGCCGCCGCCGCTGTCGCCCGGCGAGTAGTAGCTTGAGCCACCTGCATAAACTGGCTCGCCATAGCTATCGCTGGCGTAGTAGCTATCGTCGTAGCTTCGATACTCGGGATAGCTAACGCAGCCAGCGAGTAAGCCGGCGAATCCACAGGCAACGATCCAACGCATCATGGCGGCAACCCTTGTAAACGTATCGCTTTACTCTACGCTCGGCCCGTAAATCAAGGCTGAATCTTTGCCGCGGGCGGTAGATGGTGTTTCGGTTGGGTTGTCACTGGCGTTTGCGCGGGGGCAGCGGCGGCGCTGCGCTTAGCTGCCGTGAAAGCCGTCGATCTCCAGCGCGAGGTCGGCGCGGCACACGTCAGCGCGCAGCACCAATCGTGCAACCTCAGCCGACAGGTGCCGGTCAAGTAAGGCGTTGACGCGCGATGTAGCGCTCAGATCACTGAGGTACACCTTAAGCAGACTGCTGCCGTCGAAGCGTTCTGGCAGGCTGGGTTGATGCTCACGCGCCACTTTGATCATGGTCGCGAAGTTGCGCATCGTCTCGTCCAGCTGAGCATCAATATCGCCAGGGTGCTGTGAGGCGTGGCCGACCACAGCAGCCGTACCTGAGAGCAATAGGGGCATCGGCAATCCCTCGGCGGCAAGCATGGCGCGCGCGAAGGTGGGCGCTTGAGGTCCATATCGGCGCGGATAGCGCCATGCGGCCACTTGCCGCGGGTTCTCTAGTGGCGAGCCTGGCTGCGCTGCACTTAGCCAATAAACCTGCAACACCCGTCGGCCATCAATCCGGCCAATTGCCGTGGCCGCAGGGAAACACCTCTCCGCGATGGTGAAGCCGGCCGCGCGGCCGGCACAGAATTGCCGGTAGCGCTCGTCATCGCCCTCACCTTCAGTGATCGCGTCTAGATAGTTCCAAATGCGCAGCAGGTGGGGAAAGTTGCTGCTTTGGACGTGGGCCAGAAGTCGGCGATAGGCTTGTTCCGAAGCGTTAGCGATGCCTTCTTCACCTTCATCGAACTCGATCCATCCGAATGAAAGATGATCGTTGCTGGCACCCACGATGTCACCATCGAGCCACGTATTGACGATACTGGCCGATTCCCACACTTCGAACCACGCTCCGCCGTCAGCAGGCTGCAGGCCCACATTCAGGTAGCGCGGATCGTCGAGCGAGGCGGGTGTTTGCGCGCCAAATCCGAACAGTGCAAGGGTATGAGGGCCCAGCAAGCTCTGCGGGCCTTCATCGCGCACATAGCGCGGCGTCAGCGACGACAAGTAAGGCGGTGCGGAAATCAGCGCATTCATCGCAATGCGCCTGGGTCGCTGTCGCAGCCACGCGGTTGGACCGTCTTGCTCCAGCAGCGCGTCGAAAGCGAACTTTGAAAGCGGTCAAGGCGTAGATAACGCGAAAAAGGCGCAGGCGCCGTCGCAGCAGTGCTTCCGGTCGGGCAACCGGCAATGACCCGCACATCGGTAATTTGGTTCGACGGAGCGGCCATGCGTGTTCTGAGCGGTTGAATAGTCAGCGGTTGAGTTGAGAGGGGCGATGGAAAGCGCGTTCCGGTGCAAACAAGCGGCTCGAGCCCGGGTCAAAGCAAGCTCGAACAAGCGCAAGCTCGCACGAGCGATTGAGAAGCGGCCGGCTAGACCTGCCAGGATTCTGCATCTGAAGTCCCCTGCGAGCGAGGCTTGAAGCAGCGGCCGTTTGCAGGGTCGCCATAGCGTGAATGATATACTCCGCACGCTAAACGAGGCTGCCTGAGAAGCCCGGCTCGCGGTTTCCGGCCCCTCCTGCGGTCGGCGAAGCCGCATCATTCAGTGCGGCCATGCTCCCTTCAACCGCCCGCAATTTCGATATCCTCATGCCCACACAAACCGCTGCTGAGCTCGCGCTCGCCACGCTTCTGGTCGAATCGCTCAATCTGGAAGACATTGATCCTGCGGACATTGATCCCCAGCAGCCGCTGTTTGGCTCGGGCTTAGGCTTGGACTCGATCGATGCGCTAGAGATGGCGCTGGCGATTTCGAAAACCTACGGCTTCCAGCTGCGTTCGGATAACGAAGACAACCGTCGCATCTTTGCCTCGCTGGCTGCCCTTTCTGCGCATATCGAAGAACAGCGCGCGAAGTGAAGCGCGTGCCGCTGCTGCTCG
>JBBSIY010000149.1:0-8076 GCA_038257785.1 Lysobacterales bacterium | reverse complement strand
GGTCGTGGCCGGGATACTCGGCCGTGTTGGCGGCGTCGAGCGCATAGCCGCCCTGGTGCCGCCATTCCAACGCGAGATCGTCCGCGTCGCTTGGCTGCCATCCCACACGTGCGCCGCCCAGCCAACGCGGAGCGGTATCGATGCGATTGCCGCGCCGAATTTGTTCGCCTGCGGCGGCATCGCGATCAAACGCGTAGCGCTGATCGCTGTAGGCCAGCTCTGCCTCCAACGACCAGCGCTCATGTGCTTGCCATCGAAGTGATGATTCGACGCCGCGATGCCGGGTGACGCCGTCGCTGACGTTGAATCCCTGCGCGTCGCGCAGGATGACGTTGCGCTTGTCATAGTCGTAGAGATCAACGCTTGCCTGCCACTGCGACGAGCGCCTGCGCCAGCCGAGCTCAATGCCCTGCAGCGTTTCGGCACGCAAGTCGGCAACGTCTTGCCCACGCTGCAATCGATACAATTCGCCCGCCTGCGGCACGCGAAACGCTCGCACGACTCGTCCGACCAGCATTTGCGTGTCATCAATCGCAAACTGCGCGCCGAGCCTGCCGTTGGCGTTGTCAAACTGGTCGCGTCGATCCGCTGGTCGGTTGAACAAACAGCCACCGAATGCGCAGGGCAGACCGTCATCGCGCAGATTGCCATCGGCGGCGCGGTTGTCGTAATCGAATCGCTGCGACTCCGCGCGCAGGCCAGAGTGCAGCTGCCAGCGCGACGAAAGATCGACCGTTGACTGCGCAAATGCGGCTAGTAGTCCGGTGTTCACGCGGTAGTCGTAGTGACGCCCCTGCGGGCGTGTCGCCTGCTGGGCGGCGCTTCCTGTGACGAGCGCTAGCGGCTGAACCTCAAGCAGGTTGCCGCTCGCGAACTCAGCGTCGATACCAATCTGTGGATTCCACCCGCCCTCCTGCTGCCACATTAACTGCACGCCCGCGCTGTCGCTGGCGTTCTCCTCCAGCGGCTGGCCCAGATTGAAATGCTGCAAAAAGTCCATCTGGTCGTGGCGCAGATACGGCACTACCGAGAGGCTCGCTGCGCCATCAAGCAGCCATTGCCAATGACTTTGCAGGCGAAGAGCCTGGCCTTTGCGAAACGCTTCTGGATTGGCGTTCTCGCGCCGGCGTGAATCGCGATACGCGTCCTCGCCACTGATGAAGCCCGCGGTGTTCTGATCGAGATCGCTGACAGACAGCAGCACGCGCGGCTCGCCGCTCCGCGATGTGTCCTGCCACTGCGCGAGGAGTTTGCGCTGCTGAAAATCCTCATCGATGCGAAAGCTGCCGGAATTTGTAGCGACGCCATCCACACGCCAGCGCTCGCTATCGGCCGCGCTGGCGAACCCACGCCTGAAGCCGTGCGGACCGACTTCAAGCGTCACACTGCGTTCGCTGTCGGCGATTCGTCGCGGCTTCACGTCGATCACGCCGTGCAGCGCGTTTGACCCATGCACCGCGCTGCCCGGCCCGCGCAGCACCTCGATGCCGCCCGCCAGCTCGGTAGCGAGTTCTGATAGCTGATTAACGTTGCAGAACGCGGTGGGGCGAATCGGCACGCCGTCCTCTAGGAACAGAAATGCGCCGCAGGCACCTACGCCGCTCAGCACCGGCGAGCGGATGGCGGTTAGCTGCTCCTGCCCGCTGCCGCGGCTAATCCAAACGCCGGGCGCACGGTTCATCACTTCGCTGGCGTGCACCGCCGCCACCTGCTCAATCGCTCTTCTGCCTAGCCGCGAAGTGGCCTCTGGTGCGGTACTTTCAGGGCCACGCGCGACAATCGTGATGGCGTCGAGTCGCGCCGCTCGCTCGGCGGAATCAGCGTCTTGTGTGGATGACTGCGCGTTGGCGCTCGGCGAGAGGGCCAGCGCGAGAAGAATTATCGAGCGTCGTTTGCCGACGTGAACGTAGGTGAGCGTCATCGGCTAATGCTAATGGCAAGCACGTGTTCCTGACCTACACTTTCCTGACCTACACTCTGTCGATGAGCACACCTCAAGACTCCGAACTCGGCAAACCCACGGTCTACGCCGGTCACTACGACGCCAGCCGATTGTTTCCCATTGCGCGCGCCGGCTCGCGCGCGGCCCTGGGCATCGAAGCAGCCCTGCCGTTTGCCGGTGCTGACATATGGAACGCTTACGAGCTCTCGTGGCTTGATCCGCGTGGCCGACCGTGCGTGGCGCTGGCGCGTTTCGACGTGCCCGCCGGTTCGCCGAACATCATCGAGTCGAAGTCGCTAAAGCTATACCTCAATGGATTTATGCAGGAGCGCATGGAGCGGACCGAGCTGACGGATCGAATAGCGCGTGATCTGAGCCTTGCTGCGGGCGCCGATGTAGCGATCGCCATCATCGACCCTAGCGACCCTGCTGCCGTGACGCTGACGCCCCTGCGCGGCGCAGTGATCGATTTCGTCGATGCCGATGTCCATCACTACGGGCCACCGCGACCGGAGCTGCTGATCGCGCATCATGATTTGATTGTGGAAGAAACGCTGGTCAGCCATGCGCTTAAATCGAACTGCCCGGTAACGGGTCAGCCCGACTGGGCCAGTCTGCAAATTCGCTATCGCGGCCCGCGCATCGGCCGTGGCGCGCTGCTGAAATACCTAGCCAGCTTTCGCGAGCACGCCGATTTTCACGAACACTGCGTCGAGCGAATATTTCTTGATCTGCAGCACTACTGCGCGCCGTCTGCGCTGTTCGTCTACGCCCGCTACACCCGCCGTGGCGGCATCGACATCAATCCTTGGCGAGCCAGTGCCGCTCAAGATCCGCCTGAGAATCAGCGGCAGGTACGGCAGTAAGATTCCATCACACGTTCTTGAACGGCTGTTTAAGCAGCGCTAGCAGCGATTGCTCGCTGGCCCCGCGAAACTCGTGTAGCCCAATCGGCATGGCGTCCTCAGCGCGCTGCGGAGCGTCGCGATAGCTGCGGAACAGTCGGTCCCATACGGCCAGATGAAAGCCATAGTTGCTGTCGGTTTCCTCTCGCCGAGTCGAGTGATGAATTCGATGCATCGACGGCGTGACTAGGAGCCAGCGCGTGCGGCGATCCAGCGCGCTCGGCAGGGCAAAATCGCTATGTGTGAACAGGCTGCCGAGGGAGAGCAGAAGCTCAAAAGCGAGTACCGCCAGCGCAGGTGGACCCAGCACCCACACCAGCCCCAGCTTGAACAGCATCGACAGCGCGATTTCCAGCGGATGAAAGCGCACGCCGGTGCTGACGTCAAAGCGGGTGTCGCTGTGATGCACGCGATGTAGACGCCACAGCAGTGGGACGACGTGCAGCATGCGGTGCTGCCAGTAGATGGCAAGATCAAAAAGCAGCAGGGCCAGCCCAAACTCTAGCCAACTCGGCCATTGCAGTGTCCCAAACAGCCCGCCGTCACGGGCTTCAACACTGGCGGCTAGCGCTACCGCCAATAGCGGGAATGCCAAGCGAAGCAGCGCGCTGTCGATCACGATGAGTCCGATGTGCGTGAGCAGTCGGCGATCAAGTTTGGCGTCTCCGCGCAGGGCGAAGCGCTTCTGCGCTATCCACAGCGCAAGCGCTGCGATTGCAAATGCACCGAGGCGCAGCGGCCCCTCTAAGTCGACTAAGTTAAGTTCGACTAAGCCGGACACGTCAGATTCCCTGACAGCGTTAAGCAAAGGTCGAGCAGCGCGCGCTGTGCTGGCAGCAGCGCGCCTGCTGACATCTGGGCCTGTTGCTCGAGCGAGGCAACCAGTCCGGGCAAGTCATCGGCGTGATCGACATCCGCGAGTGAGTGAAGGCTTAGCCACTCGCCGTGCGGCTGCATGGCGGCGCGAAAGCGCTCGGCGGTATCGCTGCGGCTGTAGCACGGTGCGTTCCAGCCGCTCAGGGGCAGACTTCGGTTGGCACCGGTGAGCCAAAATCCACCGTCGTGCGCCGGGCCGAGCACACAGCGCGCGCCGTCGTTGCGCAGCCACTGAGCGGCAGCGAGCAGTTCGGCGACGGTGAGCTGCGGCGCGTCCGCGCCAATCAATATGCCGTATCCGTGGCGCTTGACTAGCTTGCTATGAACTTTTTCCATGCGCGCGCCGAGTTCGCCTGCGCCCTGCGCCAGCAGCGGCAAGCCAGACCAGCGCGCCTCGCGCATGCCCTCATCTTCGGCAACGGCCCAATAGACCGTCGCGCCAGACTGCGCTGCAAATTCGCTGGCCACTGCGTGCGTGGCATGGGCTGCCGCGCGGTACCAGCTCAGCGCGGCGGCCTCACCAATGCCGGCAGCGAGGCGGGTTTTGATGGGCGATAGCCCCGGCGTTTTGACAAAGATCGCAAGCGCGCCGGCTGGCGTTGTCGAATTCATTGGCAGCAAGCCTTGATCAAGGTCGCGATCACGGGCGCATCGCCGAAAAGCGCCGCGCCTGCGACCAAGTCTCACGAAGGTGCTTGCCGGTGGTGCGCAGCCAGCCATGTTCGGTGTAGCGACGGGCGCTGGTCGACAGCGACGCGGGCAGCGAAATCAGATTCATACCGGCGCGCCGCGCTGCCCACACCAGCGCGTGATCTTCTCCGCTGCTGAGTTGCTCATCAAACCCGCCAAGCGCGTTGAACGCCGCGCGCCGCAGCAGAAATCCTTGGTCGCCGAACGGCAGCCCGAACGCGCGGCTGCGCAACCAAGCGCCAAACGTGTTGACGTACATCGCCGCGCCGCCATCGCTAAAGCGCAGATGGAAATAGGCCAAGGCATGGTGATCATTCAGCGGCTCAACCGCATCAAGTGCACAGCGTTCAAACCGTGTGTCAGCGTGCAAAAACCACAGCCACGGACGCAGCGTGTTGGCTGCGCCGGCATTGAGCTGCGCGCCGCGTCCAGGCGTGCCGCGCACTACTCGCACGCGGGAATCACGATCATCCATCGGCTGCTCATCGTGGGCGGTCATTGAGATGACAATTTCAGCGGGGGCAGGCAGCGCGCGCAGCAGCGGCAGCAAACCACGCCAGCTGCTATCGCCCGGCCCAACCGGAATCACCACCGCTAGATCGGCAAGGCTAGGCATTGCCTATTAAGCCGCGCGAGAAGCGCTTAGCGCTTTACTTCTTGCCGAGACCATTTAGAGCCCAGTCGTAGTCAAGGAAATCCAACGCCAGTGTGCCGTCGCCAATCTTCTGCTGTGTGGCTGCATCATCGCTCAACGCGCTGGCGTAGGTTGCTAGGAAGCCTTTGGGCGCTGCCAACGGGCTAGCCGGTGCTTTGAAGTCGTCGGCGTACCAGTCAAACAGTTTTGAGACCACCAGCGTTTTGCCATCGTCGCTGACCCGGTTGCGGCTGCGGTCACTAAGAAATCGCTGAGTTTGATCGGCTAGCTGGGCGTCTAGCGCGTCGGCGGTGTAGGCCTCGGGGCGCAGCGCCGGGCAGCCGATCGATGCGCAGTTGACGGCAAAATGTATGCGCGGCTCGTTGAAGCCTTTGGCTCCGCGCAATAGGCCGTGTTCGATGTCGTCAAGACTCCGCGTCGCACCCAGAAGATTGGCGATGGACTGTTTCCAAGGCGAGGAAAACAGGCCGCCCAAGTCTTTGATCGACGCGATGTCGGGATACGCAGTAAGAATGAGTTCGAGCGTCCACGCGTTGTAGGCGTTGATCAAAAAAGCGGTGCGCTGGTCGGCCCTCCAGCTGTTGAAGTCGCTCATGCTGACGCCTGCCAGCTGCTGCAAGTAGGCTTTCAGCGGCGCGCGATCTTTTTGCAGGCCAGCGTAATCGACCACGCTGGCGTGCCCACTCGACTGCCACTGCACGTGTCGCTTGAGCAAGTGCGTGAGGTCAGCATGCTCCTGATCGAACGATGTCTTAGCGAATATCGACTGGCTGGAAATGACTAGGCCGGCGGCCACGATGACCAGCGCGACAAAACGAGGCAGGCGCATAGATATCGTCCGTGGAGTAGAGAGTAAGAGAGAGTTGCAGTAGCGATTTTGGTTCGCCCGACATCTCAGCATGCGTGAAACAGCGTTAGGGCGGTGACAAATTGGCGCGATTCGACCCCTATCGCCCCCATACAGAACCTGGGCGATTTGGCTTGGCAATCAAATCGCCCGCCAGATGCTCTTCATAGCTACATAGCGGCGCGCGCCTCAATGAGACGTAAGCCCTATGCTGCTGCGTCCACACCCGCCTGCGCTTAAGCGAGACTGTTTGATGAGTGTCCTCAGTGATTCTGACTACCAGCGCGCCTATCGTTACGCCACGGCGCTGTGCGGTGATCGCGACACCGCGTATGACGTGGTGCATAACGCGGTGGCCAGCTGGCTGCACGCCGCGCCAAAGAATGTCGTTGAGCCGCTGGGCTACTTTTTGCGGATTGTGCGCAATTGCTTCATTGCCGATGCCAAGCGCGCGACGGCGCACCGCTGGACGCCGCTGGAGGATGTGGCCGGCGTCATTGCGACCGATATGACGCCGCTGGCTGAAACCGTGATTCAACGCGCCGATCTCAAGCGTGTATGGGGCGAGCTCGGCAGCGCCGAGCGTGAGGTGCTGTTTTTGTGGGCGGTTGAGGGATACACCATCGAAGAAATTGCGCAGCAGACCAATACGCCTAAGGGCACACTGCTGACTCGCTTGCATCGCATGCGTAAGCGCTTCGCCGACGGCGATGGACAGCGCGCAGCGGGAGAAACGCTATGAACAGGTCACATCAAACCGTGTCGTTAAAAGATGGCATTGTTGAACTATTCGACGAAGTTGAGCTTGATCGGAGTCGTCTTGCTGCGCTGCGTGCTGTCGCTGAACCGGCCGCGCTCAATTCGGCTGCACCGACGCAGCCCTCGCGACGTCGTTGGCTGGCTATCGCGGCATCGCTAGCGGCAGTGACGACGCTTGGCGTTTGGGGCACACGACGGCAGCCGTATTCCGATCATCTGCTGATGCTGGCCGACGAGGTCGCTTATAACCATATCGCGCACAGCGACGACGCTACTCTCGATGCACTCGGCGACTCGCTCGCCGCGCTACGTCCGACATTCGCCAAGCTTGGCTTTGCCATGGTCGATGCAACTGCTGACTCGGCGCTCACCGATGCCACTCTGATCGGCGGCCGATTCTGCATGCTGATGGCCGCACCAGCCCTGCAGCTTCGCTACACCACGCCGCGCGGCGAGGTGCACGTGTGCCAAGCGCGTTTCGACCAGCTGCGCCACGCCGGCGTGCCCGACGTCGCGCAGGCGGGTGTCGAACCCGTAGTGCTGCACACACGCGGCGTGCGGGTGAGTTTGGCGCAGCGCGCCGGCGTGCTGTTTGCAGTCGCCGCGTGAAGGCTCTATGCGCATGAGAGCGCTAGTAGCCGGCGTCTTTGGCAGCTTGGCGACGCTAGCGCTCGCTGTTGAAACGCCGCCGCTCGAGCGATTTGCGGCGCAGGTCGAGGCCGTCTACCCGAACACGCCGACGCTCGATGTCGGCGCGTTTTTGCAGGCGTCTGATCGCGCCAGCTTCGTCATCGTTGACGTCCGAGAGCCGGCGGAGCGAGCCGTTTCCAACATCCCTGGCGCGATATCGCTGTCGGCCCTACGTCAGCTTACGCCTAGCGAGTCGCGCTCCGTTTTGGTCTATTGCACCATCGGCATGCGCAGTGCGGCGGTGACCCGCGCGCTGCGCCAAGAAGGCTATCAAGCCTTCAATCTGCGCGGCGGCGTTTTGGCGTGGGCGGCGGCGGACCAGCCATTCGTCGATGCCGCCGAAGCGCCGACAAAGCGAGTTCATGTGTATGGCCGGCGTTGGAATTATTTGCCCGCCGGCTACGAGCCAGTTTGGTAGCGCTGGCGATCAAGGCTGGCGTTTTTCGATGCGGCAGTGGGGCCCGCGGATTCCACTGTCGCCGGTGGTTCAGCAAAACCTCCGAGCTGTAAATCTAGGGCGCGTTCAATCTCGCTCTCAATCGAGCGCACGCAGGCGGCCTGACGCGCATAGCCGCTGCACACGCCGCCTGCACCGAGTTCAGGGCAACCATCACAGCGTTTGCCAATCTGCGTAAGACGCGCACGCCGAAACAGCCACCACAAACCGGCAATCGTGGGCAGCAGTGGCCACGCAAGCAGCGGCCACTGCGCT
>JBBSIY010000148.1:0-8111 GCA_038257785.1 Lysobacterales bacterium | reverse complement strand
CGTCCCCTCCCTGATCGAGTACCTAGGTTCGGCTCACATGGGTGTAGGCACGATAATGCGTGATCCCAGCCTCATCGCGGAGTACCGGCGTGACGCGCCTAGCATGCTCCCGCGGGCGCTTGCATCAGGCGACCCAGATCTGCTGCAAAGAATCGTCAACGCTGTCTATCTGCCCGACCACACCCCATTGAGTTCGATACTGCCGCCTGAATGGCTTACCCCTGGGTTCATCACCGCGCTGCTGCAAGAGCTCCCGGCCGAGGTGCTGAAAACGCGGCTGCCGGGGACTCAGATCAACCACAGAATCCCCGTGAGTGACACAGAGCGCGAGGCCGCTGAACGCGTCTACGCAGACTATTTCGCCGGCATTACTGCGCTGCAGGAGTCCGAACCAACGGGGCGTCAAGTAGACTGGATGCGCAAGGCACTCAGCATCGAACAACTCCGCTGCGACGATGCGACAGCTTTCCAACCCTAACCCAAGCCGCCGCTCACGCGCCGCGATGCTTGCCTCGGTGTGGCGCGTATAGCGCCCGGATACGCAGCAAATCAGCTTCCATATCGTCGCTTAATTCAACCAGCGGCCCAAGGCCGATAGTGCGCGTGGGATAGTCGAACCACGCGCAAAGCACGGGTACATTGGCCCGCCGAGCGATATGCCAAAAGCCGGATTTCCAGCGCTCGACTTTGCGTCGCGTGCCTTCAGGCGCGATGGCAAACCACATGCGTTCGCTGGCGCGAATGCGCGCCGCGATGTGTGCGGCGACGCCGCCGGGTGCTTTTCGATCAATCGGCATGCCGCCCAAGCTTCGCAGCACCCAGCCAATCGGCCCGATGAAGGCCTCGCGCTTGGCAACGAAAACGATGCCGATACCCATCGTCATCTTGGCCGCAAGGCCCCAGATCGCGTCCCACGCAGATGAATGCGGCGCGGCAATAATCACCAATCGCGAAAGATTTGGAAACTCGCCTACGATCTGCCAGCCACCCAGCCGCAGAACGCAGCGCCCGAGCGCGCGTCCCAAAACGCTGCCGCCTTTTGGCGCGTTTGGCTGCAGCGACGGTACATGCAGCGGGCCGGAATTTCGTGAACTCATGGATCGATGTCAGGGAAGCGACTGGCTCTCTGACGCTTGACCGTCGCCCGCTCGCGTTTGCTAGTCAGACGACGCTCTTTCGACGCCTTGGTCGGCTTGGTGGCGAGGCGCGGCTTGGGCGGCTTGAGCACGGCTTGAATGAGCCCAAGCAGTCGCTCGCGCGCGTCCTGCCGATTGCGATCCTGAGTGCGGAATCGCTGCGCCATGATCACTACGACGCCGTCATCGGTGATGCGCTGATCGCGTCGCGCCAGCAAGCGCGCTCGCAGCGCCTCCGGAAGCGACGGCGACTGCGCCGCATCGAAACGCAGCTCTACAGCCGTCGATACCTTATTAACGTTCTGCCCGCCCGGCCCACTGGCGCGCACGAAGCGTTCGACCAGCTCGTCGTCAGGAATGGCAATGGATGGCGTGAGACGAAGCATGGCAAGACGGTACGCGGTCGGCAGGCTGCAAGTTTAGCCTTGCGCCGTGACGGCTGCTGGTGATTGCGCGCGCGCCGCAGTTCTCCGCTTTCATTTCAAGGTGACAACGTGGCCAAAAGCACCTGCGCTTGCAGACGACGGCTCACCTAACGCGGCAGCGTAACCAACTGCCGAAATCCCCCATCAGCGCGGTGCGAAAAGTTCAGCGTACCGCCATGATCAACGATCACATCGTGGGCAATCGCAAGGCCCAGCCCCGAGCCGCCGGTCTGCCGGCTGCGTGAGGACTCCAGCCGATGAAAGGGCTTCACGACGCGCTCGTACTCGGCCTCGGGAATGCCCGGGCCGTCGTCGTCAATGATGATGGTGATTTGCTTGTCGCTGGCGGCAAACGTGACGCGCGCACGCAGCCCGTATTGCGCCGCATTGCGCACAAGATTGCTGAATGCGCGTTTCATCAGGGTGGGGCGGCAGCGGCCGGGAAGACGGTCGTGCTCGGCGCAGTCAACATCAAAACCAATAAGGCGCAGCTCTTCGCAGACGCTGTCCACTAAGGCCACCATCTCGACGGCGCGGCTTGGCTCGGTCGAGCGAGAATGGGTGAGGTAGGCGAGAGCCGAAGCCGTCACCGCGTCCATTTCGCCCAGCGTTTTCAGCATGCCATCACGCTGCTCGGTGTCGGCAACAAACTCCAGCTGCAGGCGCAGGGCAGTCAGCGGCGTGCGTAGATCGTGCGACACCGATGCCAGCATGCGAGTCCGGTCTTCGATGTGCTCGTGAATCCGGACCTGCATCTGATTGAAGGCGCGCACGGTTTCAATGATGTCCTGCGGGCCTTCCTCCGGCAGCGGAGTTCCTGCGGCACCGTGACCAAGCGCCTCAGCCGCTTCCGCGAGCCGCGCCAGCGGGCGCGTCAGGCGACGTAAGACCAGCACCATCGCGGTCGTCAGCAGAATCGAAAGAGCCCCGGCCGTCAGCAGTGCGACTACCGACCAAATCGGCAACCGGTCCGGCAGCTGCAGCTGAGCCAAGAGCTGCTGCCCGTTTGCGAGCTCGGCCCGAATGCTGATGACGGGCTTGTTCGGCGGCGGCACTGCGGTCGCATAGACCTCGACGTCGCGCAGCGTCGCGCCACCGCGTTCGAGCAGCGAAGCGCGGAGGTTGGCGTCGGTGGGCAGATCGGGTGCCGGCGGCAGGACTGCACCCGCCTCAAATACCTGCATTTCGAGCTTGCTCGTACCGGCGCTGTCGAGAATGGCCGGATGCAGCGACTCGGGCGTCGCCATCAACAGCTTTGCGGTGCTGGCGAAGCGTGACACGACGGCGTCCTGCATCGTCGCTGCCACGGACGACAGCCGTACGTACATGTACAGCGGAAACACCACCGCTTGCGACAGCAGCAAAGTCAGCACGGCGATGAGGACAAGCTGGGTAGTCAGTCGGCGCGGAAGCCAGCGTACGCTCACGGCAGATCACTGCTGACGCTGGCGGTGAACACGTAGCCGCCGCCCCATACCGTCTTGATCAGTGATGGGTTGGCCGGGTCAGGCTCAATTTTGCGGCGCAGTCGCAACACCTGATTATCAATCGCGCGATCGTACGCGCCCGCTTCGCGACCCTGCGTAAGATCGAGCAGCTGATCGCGGCTTAATACGCGACCGGCGCGATTGAGAAATGCCGCAAGCAGCAGAAACTCGGCGTTGCTCAAGGCGACATCAACGCCGTCTGGATCAATCAACTCGCGGCGCGCCAAGTCGAGGCACCAGCCAGCAAACGACAGCCGATCCTGGCCTGGCATCTGTCGCTGCACGCCTGCGCTATTGGCCCGACGCAGCACCGCGCGAATCCGCGCCAGCAGCTCGCGCGGATTGAACGGTTTGGTGACATAGTCGTCGGCGCCGAGCTCCAGCCCTACGATCTGATCGGTCTGATCCGCAAGCGCGGTCAACAAAATGACCGGCGTACCACCGCGCGCGGTGAGCTCGCGACACAGGGTGAGACCATCCTCGCCGGGCATCATGATATCGAGCACCACAAGATCAACGCTGGCGTCCTGCAGCACGCGGCGCATCTGCGCGCCACCATCGGCGGCACTGACGCGATAGCCGCTGTCTCGCAGATAGCGCGAGAGGCTGTTGCGAATCTCAGGATGGTCATCGACGACCAGTAGGTGCGGTGCGTCGCCGACGGGGCTGGCAGATTGGCTCATACGGTCGATGATACGAGTGTGGCGGGGCGAGCCTGCGGCCAATGCTATGCAAGCTTGTCGTGAGTTGTCGCAAGCACATCCTGCTGCGACAGCTTGTTACAAGATCGCACCATGTCGACACCTCAGCGCGTTAGATGCAGCGTTTAATGCACGCATTAACGTGGAATGGAGTTCGGATGAGGGTTTATCAGTGGCTGCCGCTGGCGATTGCCTGCGCGCTGGGTAGCGGATGCGTCGGCGTGGCGCAGCGTCCGATTGCGCAGCCCCAGCTGCCTGCGCAGTTTTCCGACACCGGGACGGCAGCGGCACCTGCCGCATGGTGGCGTGAGTTTGCAGACGCGGAGCTTGATGTCCTGATTGAGCAGGCGCTGTCCGACAACCTCACGCTGGCGGCGACCGCCGCGCGGCTACGCGCTGCTGAAGCAAGCGCGGATGCTGCGGGCGCTGGCCTAGTCCCTAGCGTGTCGGCACGCCTCTCCGAAACGCGCGAAGAGGGCGGCGTCTCGCAGCAGTCTGCGAGCCTGTCGGCCGCCTATGAGATCGATCTGTGGGGACGTGTCCGCGCGAGCCGCGACGCAGTGGCGCTGCAGGCGCAGGCGACCGCGCAAGAGCTGCAGGCGGCGCGCATCAGCCTAAGTGCTAGCGTTGCCAGCGGGTGGTTTGCGCTCGGCAGTACCGGCGAGCGGCTGCGCTTGATTGGCGACGAGCGCGCCCTGTACGAGCGTATTTTGCGCTTGGTTGAATCGCGCTACCGCAATGGCCAGGCGCAGGTCAGCGACGTACTGCGACAGCGTCAGCTGGTGGAATCAACGCGTTCGCTAGAGGCTAGCGTTGCTGCCGATCTCGGCACCCAGCGACACGCGCTGGAAGAGCTGCTGGCGCAGCCGGCTGGCTCCTCGACGCTGCAGGGAGACGTACCTATGGCGCTGCCTAACCTGCCCAAAACTGGCCTTCCGGCAGACCTAGTAAGTCGGCGGCCCGACGTTCAGCAGCGCTGGCTGCAGCTGCAAAGTGCTGATCGAGGTTTGGCTGCAGCCATTGCCAATCGCTTTCCGCAGCTTGATCTCAGCGCCACCGCCAGCACCAGCGACATGGGTGCGGCGCGGCTGTTCGATGACTGGATCGGATCGCTGGTCGGCTCACTTTTTGCGCCGTTGATCGATGGCGGCGCGCGACGCGCTGAGGTCGCGCGCAACCGAGCCGTGCTGGAGCAGCGTATTGCTGAATATCGCAGCGCCGTGTTGATCGCCTTTCGCGAAGTGCAGGACGCGCTGGTACGCGATACGCAGCAGCAGATCCGAGTCACCAGCTTGATCGAGCAGCTGCGTCTGTCTGATCAGGTCGTCGACCGGCTCGAGCGCCAACTGCGCAACGGTAGCGACAGCTATCTAAGTCTTCTTGATGCGCAGCTCACTAACAGCAGCCTGAAACGCGAAGTGGTCAGCGCGCGGCAGCTGCACGCCGAACAACGCATTTCACTGTTTCGCTCGCTTGCCGGGCCACTGCCCGATGCGCCGCGCCTGTCTTTGGAGCCAACTCAATGAATGCCCTGAAATCGCCACGCCGTCGTGGTTTCTTTGTCGCCGTCATAGGCGCTGTGCTGATCGGCGCAGCGGCGCTCAGCTACGTCCTGCTGGCAACTGCGCCGCAATCAACGCGCAAGCCGCAGCAGCGCGAAGCGCGACTGGTCGAGACGGTCGTGCTCCAGCCAAGCTCGGAACAGGTTTCTGTATCGGCCTATGGCGAGGTGGAAGCCTCACAGCGAATCTCACTGGCGGCGCAGGTGAGTGGTCGGGTGCTGCGTCTGTCGCAGAAGTTTGTGCCCGGCCAGCGCGTCCAGCAGGGCGATGTGCTGCTGGAGATCGACCCCGCCGACTACCAAGTGGCGCTCGACATCGCGCTGGCCAATCTGGCATCGGCACAGGCGTCGCTGTCGCAAGAGCGCGGCAGCCAAGCGGTGGCACGCGGCGACTTCGAGACGTTGGAATTGGACGTGGATGATGCCGAGCGTTCGCTGATGCTGCGCGAGCCGCAGCTGCGTGCGGCGACGGCATCGGTCGAATCGGCGAAAGCGGCGGTCGCGCAGGCGCGATTGAATCTGTCGCGCTGCATCGTCAAGGCGCCGCTCGATGCGCTAGTGATGAGTCGAGGCGTGGGCGTTGGCGCACAGGTCGGCGGTGCCAACGCGGTGCTCGGCGAATTGGCTGCGGCAGCGCCTTTCTGGGTGCCGCTGCTCGTGCCGGTGGACAGCCTGCGTTGGATTCAATTGCCAAGCGGTGACGCGCTCGGATCGAGCGTGAGTCTGCGCGACGTCAGTCAACCATCGGCACCGGCGTGGAACGGCCACGTTATTCAACTGCTCGGGGCCGTCGAAACTGCCGGACGGCGCGCACGGATCTTGGTCGAAGTAGACCCAGAGTCTGCCGGTGCCGGCCACCCGCTGCTGCTGGGCACCTATGTAGATGCGCAGATTGCCGGTCGCACCCTCGATGAGGTGTTTCGCCTCGACCCAGCGTGGCTCGACGGCGACCGCGTGTGGACGGTGCGCGAGGGCGCGCTGCGCGCGGTGGAGGTCGAGGTGCTGCATCGTGCAACCGACAGCGTGCTGACGCGCGGCGACTTCATCGCCGGAGACAGCGTCGTCAGCAGTGCGCTGTCGAGCGCGGTTGAAGGCATGCGCGTCCGAACGTCCGATGCTGCGCTCAGCGAACGTGATCAGCGACCGCGACAGCAACCCGTCGAGGCACAGCCATGAGTCGCGAACGCAGCGGCGTCATCAGCTGGATGACGCGCAACGGCGTGTCGGCCAACCTGCTCATGCTGGTGCTGCTGGTCGGTGGCTTTATCGCCAGTCTGCAGATCAAGAAAGAAGTATTTCCTGAGTTTTCGCTCGACATAGTCTCGGTTTCTGTCGGCTATCCCGGTGCCAGCCCCGAGGATGTTGAGCAGGGCATCGTGCTAGTGGTTGAAGAAGCGCTGCAGGGCATCGACGGCATTGACGAAATCACCTCGGTAGCGAACGAAGGTCAAGCCCAAATCAGCGCCGAACTAAGCGGCGACGCCGACCCCAGCACGGTGTTCCAAGACATCCAGCAGGCGGTTTCACGCATCAACACGTTCCCGGCCGACGCTGAGCAGCCCAATGTCGCGCTCGCCAAGCGGGTGCGCGAGGTGATGGACATTCTGCTGTTTGGCGACGTGTCGGAAGTGGTGCTTAACGAGCTGGCTGAGTCAGTGCGCGATCAGCTGCTGAGCGCCGACGGCGTCACCCAGGTTGAGCTGCAGGGCAATCGCGCGTATCGCATTCACATCGACGTGCCTAGCGCGCGTCTGCAGGCGCATGGGCTCACCTTGCGCCAGGTCGCTGACCGGCTCGCCAGCAGCGCTGTCGATGCCAGCGGCGGCAGCTTGGAGACACGCGCCGGCGAAATCTTAGTGCGCGTGGATGAACGGCGTGACCTCGCCCGCGAGTTTGCCGAGCTACCGGTGATCACCGCCGCCGATGGCACCGTCGTGCGTCTCGACGAGATCGCGACCGTCAGCGAGGGCTTTGACGAAACCCAAGACGTTTCGGCGAGCTTCAACGGCAAGCGTGCAATCGGCCTAGAAGTGTTCCGTATAGGTGAGCAAACGCCGATCGGCGTATCAACGGCCGCGCGCGCTGCGCTAGAGCAAATCCGCAGCAGTTTGCCGGCCGGTGTCGACGTGGTGGTGCTCAATGACCAGTCAGAGATCTACCAGCAGCGCCTGCAGTTGCTGATGAAAAACGCGTTCATCGGCCTCGTGCTGGTGTTTGCGTTAATGGCGCTTTTTCTCGAGTTCAAGCTGGCCTTCTGGGTCACGATGGGCATTCCGATTTCGTTCCTCGGCGCGATGCTGTTTTTGCCCGGCATGGATGCCAGCATCAACATGATCTCGATGTTCGCTTTCATCATCAGTCTCGGCATCGTGGTCGATGACGCCGTGGTAGTTGGTGAGAACATCTACGAATACCGCCAGAAGGGCATGAACTTCATGGAGGCCGCCATCGAGGGCGCGCGCGATGTCGCCATGCCGGTGACCTTCAGCGTACTGACCAACATCGTCGCCTTCCTGCCGCTGCTGTTTGTGCCCGGCTTTCTCGGCAAAATTTGGGGCGTGATTCCGCTAGTGGTGTGCACGGTTTTCGCGATCAGTCTCGTCGAATCACTGCTCATCCTGCCGGCGCATTTGGCACATACCAAGCCGCTGAAGCGCAGCAGTCGAATTCGTCAGTGGCAGCAGACCTTCTCCGCCGACTTTTCGGCATGGGTCAATCGCCGCTATCAGCCGCTGGTCGAGCAAGCGGTTGCCCATCGCTACCTGTCAGTCTCCATTGGAGTCGCGGCCCTCGCCATCGTG
>JBBSIY010000147.1:0-8161 GCA_038257785.1 Lysobacterales bacterium | reverse complement strand
GATTACATGCTTCATCGGCCCGACTCCGACTCTCCGCACGAAGAATATCGCGCGGGTTACCGACACTACGCCTCGTAGGACGCCCCTGCAACTATCGATCTAGTTGATTGATTTTAAAGGGTTGCTTTAAGGTTAAGGCGGAGTTATTGGGTGACGACGATCTCCACCCGCCGATTGGTCGCACGCCCTTCGCTGCTGCCGTTATCGGCTATCGGTCGATCCTTTCCTAACCCAACCGCGATTAGACGCGAGGCGTCGATACCGTCTTCAATCAGCGCCTCACGCACGGCCTCGGCGCGTTTCTGCGAGAGCGACTGATTGAGATTGGCGCTGCCGCGATCATCCGTGTGGCCTTCTATGCGCACCTTGGCTGCACCCGCGGCACGCACAAACTCGACGACCCGACCAAGGTTGGCACGCGCGTCGGCACGCAAAGTTGCTGAGCCGCTGGCAAACGCGTCGCCCGACAGCGTCATCACTTCACCGCGTGCATCGCGACGCGCCGTCATGGTGTCGAGCTGCATCCGTAAGCTGTCGGCCGCTTCGCCCGCAAGCTCAGCCTCGCGACGCGCTAGGGCGGCCTCGGTGGACTGCGCCGCGGCAACGCGACGCGCTTGCGTCGCCTCGGCGGATGAGAGCTCGCTCTCACGCCGCGCATCTTCAGCATCGATAGTCGCCTGCAGTGCTTCTTCAGCACGCGCCAAATTTTGCAGGCGCAGCTTTTCACTCTCGAGTCGAGCGATCTCCGCATCGCGACGCGTCGCCTGCAGCAGAATGCGGTCGCGCTCGCGGTCCAGCTGATCGGACTGCTTTGAGGCGAGCTCAGCTTGCGCAACGGTGCGCGCGATCTCTACGCGACGCTCTGCCAGATAAAGATCTATGGCGCGCTGCTCGCCTGTGCTCAGCGCCAGCCGCTCGAGCGCTTGGCGTGCCTGAATGCGCTCGGCACCCGCTAACTCGCCCATCGTCGGATCCGTCTCGAGATTAGCCAACGAGGCCTGTAGACGCTCCAGCTGAAGGTCACGCTTCGGAGCCATCGCGCAGCTCGCCAGCGCCACTATCAGCATCAAAAAACAAATACGGCTCATCGCTGCGCTCCTTCGCCCAACAGCTCGCTGCGTAGTTTGGCGTTCTCGCTGGTCTTGCGTTGAACCTCGGCGCGCGCTGTGGCCGCGCGACTTTTGGCTGAGGCGAGGGCCGCGTCTACCGCCGCCTGCGCAGCTAGCTGGCGCGCTAACGCATAGTTGCGACGCTCCATGGCAGCGTCTGCCTCTGTTCGCTTGCTAACCGCGAAGCCCAATTCCACCGGCGCAAGTTCATCCGCTTTCAGGGTGCGCGCCTCGCGCAGCGCGGCGTCCGCGGCATCAAGGTCCGCCAGGGGTGGCGGCGTCGATGCGCACGATGACAACAGCAGGCCAGCAGACGCTGCAAAAAAGCAGCGGCGGAAAGTGCGGATCTGAGCCGTAAGGCCAAAACGAGCGCAGCGTGTCATATCATTCGACTCAGTCGGTGCCGATGGCAGTGTGGCCTATTGTGGAAACCTGCGACAGCGCATGCAATGGCTGTGATCACGCGCCGCTCATCGAAACAGGGGGTTTCAGCGCATGGATATCGGTTATTTCCTAAAACTCATGACCGAGAAGGGTGCTTCGGACATGTTTCTCACCACCGGCGCACCGGTGAACATCAAGGTAGAGGGCAAGCTTTATCCGCTGGGTAACACCGGGCTGCCCGCCGGCATGGTCAAGCGCATCGCCTATTCGCTGATGGATGAGAGCCAGGTGCCAATATTCGAGCGTGAGTTCGAATTGAACATGGCGATTGCGGTGAAAGACGCGGGTCGCTTCCGCGTCAACGTGTTCAAGCAGCGCGGCGAAGTGGGCATGGTGATTCGCGCGATCAAAAGTGAAATCCCATCCATCATCGACCTCAAACTGCCTGAGGTGCTGAAGGAAATCATCATGGAGCCGCGCGGCCTGGTGCTGGTCGTGGGCTCAACCGGCTCTGGCAAATCGACCACGCTAGCGTCGATGATCGATCATCGCAACACCAATCAAAACGGCCACATCCTCACCAACGAGGACCCCATCGAGTTTCTGCATCGGCATAAAAAATCCATCGTCAATCAGCGTGAAGTGGGCCTCGACACTCACGGCTTTCACACGGCGCTTAAAAACGCGATGCGCGAAGCGCCGGATGTGATCCTAATTGGCGAAATCCTCGATCAGGCGACGATGGAGGCGGCAGTCGCATTCGCCGAAACCGGCCACCTGTGTCTCGCAACGCTGCACTCCAACAATGCGGATCAGACGCTGGAGCGCATTCTGAACTTCTTTCCGGAGTCGGCGCACAAGAACATCTTGATGAATCTGTCGCTGAACCTGAAAGCGGTGATTAGTCAGCGACTGGTGATCGCCAAAGATGGCAAGCGCATCCCTGCCACCGAAGTGTTGATCAACACCCCGTTGATTCGCGACCTTATGCGCCGCGGTCAGACGCATGAGATTAAAGAGGCGATGGAAAAGTCGCTAGAAGACGGCATGCAGACGTTCGACCAAGCGCTGTACCGACTCTTTAAAGAGGGCAAGTGCGAGCTGGAGGAAGTGCTGCGCAAAGCCGACTCGCGCGACGGACTGTCGCTCAAGATTCGCCTCTCGGAAGGCGCAAGTGGCGACCACGATCCGTACGCCGAGGTTTTCTAACCCGCCGGTTTTAGGGCTAGCGTTTTAGGAATAGCTGATTCAAGGCGAGCGCTCAACACCGCTCGCTGCCGACGCGCTCACTGTGACGGCGCGTCGGGCTGCTTCTCCGGTCGCGCCGCATCGAACGCGTCTAGCGCAAGACATTCCGCCGTAATCCGGCGGATGGTCGGAAACGCCGCCAGCTCAACGCCGAATCGCTGCGCGTTATAGACCTGCGGCACCAGCATGCAGTCAGCCAAGCCGGGCGTATCGCCCTCGCAGAAGCTGCCGGTGCTAGGTGTTTCGTCGAGCATCTTCTCAAACGCGGCGAGCCCCAGCATCATCCAATGGCGGATCCAACGTTCGCGCTCAGGCTGCGGCACGTCCCACTCGCGCTCCAAGTACTGCTGCACGCGCAGATTGCCCAAGGGGTGTATGTCACAGCCGATGGTTTGAGCCAGCGCGCGCACACGGGCTCTCTCGCGCGGCGTAGGCGGAAGCAGCGGAGGGCTTTGCCAAATCTCATCGATATATTCGATGATCGCCATCGACTGGCGAATCATCCGATTGCCGTCGCGCAGCACCGGCACTAATTCCTGCGGATTAATCTCCGCAAACTCCGCCGAGTGCTGCATGCCGCCGTTGTCGATCAACGACACAGGAACGGTCTCGTACGGCAAGCGCTTTAGATTGAGCGCGATGCGCACGCGATACGCGGCGCTTGAGCGCCAATAGCTGTAGAGCTTGAGATTGCCGGTCACGCGACGCCTCCCGTCCCTGACTGTCGCCAGCCTAGCGCGGCAGACTGCTGCTGGGAAGCGCGGCTGTTCACGTTTTTGCTTGAACGACCGTTTGCTCGATGGCACCAAAAATCGAGTTGCCCCGCTGATCACACATTTCGATACGCACGTGATCACCAAACGCCATGAACGGCGTGCTTGGCTTACCGTGCGCAAGTGCCTCAACCGTGCGCTTTTCGGCAAAGCACGATGCACCCAACGCCGTGTCTTCATTGGCAACCGTGCCCGAGCCGACCAGCGTGCCGGCCGACAGCGGCCGCGTGCGCGCCGCGTGGGCAATCAGCTGGGCGAAGTTGAACTGCATATCTACACCAGCCTCCGGCGCACCAAACCAATCGCCGTTGTAGTGCGTCAACAGCGGCCGGTGCACCTTGCTATCGATCCACGCCTCGCCTAGCTCATCGGGTGTCACCAAGACCGGCGACAGCGCCGAGCGCGGCTTGGATTGCAGGAAACCAAAGCCCTTGGCCAACTCACCGGGAATGAGTCCGCGTAACGAAACATCGTTGACCAGACCAATGAGCTGAATATGATCGGCTGCCGCCTCGGCGCTAACGCCCATCGGCACGTCATCGGTTACCACCAGCACTTCGGCCTCCAGGTCGATGCCGAACGCCGCATCGCTGACGACGATAGGATCATTGGGACCTAAGAACCCAGCGCTCACCGCTTGGTACATCAGCGGATCGGTGTAGAAACTCTCGGGCACCTCGGCACCGCGCGCGCGCCGCACGCGGGCGACGTGAGGCAGGTAGGCGGAGCCATCCACAAACTCATAGGCGCGCGGCAGCGGAGCCGCCAGCGCCTTTGTATCAACGGCAAATACCGGCTCGCCATTGATACTCTCGGCCGGACTTTCATTGAGCACCTCGGACACGGCATTCAAGCGCGGCGCGAGGATGCTCCAATCTTCCAGTGCGCGCTGCAAAGTGGGCGCGATGTCACTGACCACCACCGCACGCGTGAGATCGCGAGAAACAACGATCAGCGTGCCGTCGCGACCGCCGGCTTTAAGGGAGGCAAGCTTCATGAGCGGGAATCCATTGGCGGAGAAAAGTGTTTGCGCAGGCCGGCCCAGCACGCCGCATAGTTTGACTGCCGCTGCGGTGATCGCATCGCCTGCTGGGTCGGCCGCAGCACGGCGCGCGACTCGAACATAAACGCCATGGTGTTGCTGATGACATCAGGCTTCGACAGATCAGCGCTGCTGGCTTTTTCGAACGTCGCAGCGTCCGGTCCATGGCCGCAAAAGCTGTTGTGCAAAGAGCTGCCGCCCGGCATGAAACCCTCGGCCTTGGCGTCGTAGGCACCATGAATAAGGCCCATGAATTCGCTGGCGACGTTGCGATGAAACCACGGCGGGCGGAAGGTGTCTTGAGCAACCAGCCAGCGCGGTGGAAAGATCACGAAGTCCAAATTGCTGGTGCCAGGCGTATCGCTCGGTGAGTGCAGAACCAGAAATATGGATGGATCAGGATGATCGTAGCTGATCGACCCTATGGTGTTGAAGCGGCGCAAATCGTATTTATACGGCGCGTAGTTGCCGTGCCACGCAACTATATCCAGCGGTGAATGCCCGATGGGCGCACGCCAAAGATCGCCTTGGAAGCGTGCCAGCAGTTCGAACTCACCCTCTACATCTTCGTATGCAGCCACAGGCGTCAGAAAATCGCGCGCGTTCGCCAGGCCGTTGCTGCCGATAGGCCCAAGATCGGGCAGCTGCAGCAGCGCACCGAAGTTCTCGCAGACATAGCCGCTCGCCTCGCCATCTGGAAGATGTACCGCGAATCGCACGCCGCGCGGAACGACGGCAATCTCCTGCGGTTCGACGTCAATCACGCCGAGCTCGGTGGCAATGCTCAGTCGGCCACGCTGAGGCACGATCAACATCTCGCCATCGGCGTTGTAGAAGTAACTCCGCTCCATCGAGCGATTCGCCGCGTACCAGTGAACCGCGATGCCGGTCTGTGCGGCGGGCGAACCGTTGCCAGCGACAGTGAACAGGCTTTCGATGAAGTCGGTCGGCTCGGTTGGCATCGGCCGCGGATCCCAGCGCAGTTGCTCCGGTGTCACAGGCGTCGACTCGGGATCGCTGATCCAATGCGGCTGTGCGAGCGGAGCAAACGTGCCGTGCAGCGCGGCTGGTCGAATCCGATACAGCCAGCTGCGCCGATTGGAATGACGCGGCGCCGTGAACGCTGTGCCTGAAAGTTGCTCGGCATACAGACTGAACGGCGCGCGCTGCGGTGAATTGCGGCCCACAGGAAGTGCGCCAGCGACGGCCTCAGTCGCGAACTCGTTGGCGAAGCCGGAGAGGTATTTCATGGTCATACAGCCTCGCAGCGCTCCAAGCTAAAGCCCCTCTCCCACCGGGAGAGGGGTTGGGGTGAGGGTACGCTTCCGCGCGGTCTCGACTATGCGCGCCAAGACATCATCACGACGTGCCAAAACATCAGTGTTCCAACACCGCAGCACCTCGAAGCCGCGAGCCTGCAACCACCGAGTACGCTGCAAATCAACCCCTTCCGCGTGCTGCGAACCGTCCAACTCAACAATCAATCGCGCATCTATGCAGCAAAAATCTGCGACGTAAGGCGGCAGTGGATGCTGGCGGCGAAACTTGAGACCCAGCATGCGCCCGCCTCGCAAGTGATACCAAAGCTCCACTTCAGCGGCGGTTGACGCTTGCCGCAACTGGCGTGCTGTCGTCAGCGTCTGGCTGGGCAATGGTGGGTTGATGTGTTCTCGCAAGGTCGTGGCCACACCCCAAACCCACAACCCCGGGGGGAGAGGGGCTAAGAGCCTAGAAGATTGACGGCTCACAGCACCCCACGCCGCATTTGATCCCTCTCAATACTTTCAAATAGCGCCTGGAAATTACCTTCGCCAAACCCTTCGTTGCCTTTGCGCTGAATAATCTCGAAGAAGATTGGGCCGATGGCGTTGAGGGTAAAAATCTGCAGCAGCTTTTGCTGCTTGGTCTCAAGATCGGCGTCGATCAAAATTTTGTTGGCGCGCAGGCGGGAGACGTCTTCGCCGTGGTTGGGAATGCGCTCGTCGATGACGTCGAAGTACGTATTCGGCGTGTCGAGAAATTGAATCCCCTGCGCGCGCATGGTCTCGACCGTGTCGTATATGTTGTCAGTGAAACAGGCGATGTGCTGAATGCCCTCGCCTTTGTACTCGTTGAGATACTCGTTGATCTGCGACTTCGGATCGTTCGACTCATTGAGCGGAATCCGCACCATGCCGTCAGGGGCGGTCATCGCTTTCGACACTAGGCCCGTCTTCGCACCCTTGATGTCGAAATAGCGAATCTCGCGGAAGTTGAACAGGCGCTCGTAATAGTCCGCCCACTTCGCCATGTTGCCTGGAAACAGGTTATGGGTGAGGTGATCGATAAAGGTCAAACCGAAACCCTTCGGCATGCGCTCGACACCCGGCAGCCACTCGTAATCGGGATCGTGGATGGTGCCGATATCGTCATAGCGATCAACGATGTAGAGCATGCAGCCACCGATGCCTTTGATCACCGGCGCGGCTACCGCTTTGGTCAACTCGCGCTCGCCTATCTGCTCGGCGCCGTTCTTCAGCGCCTGCACCCTCGCCCACTCAGCGAGCTTGTTGACCCGGATAGCGAACCCGCATGCGCTGGGCCCGTGTTCGGCGGCAAAGTCGGACGCAAACGAGTCCGGGTCTTCGTTGATCAGAAATGTGGCGTCGCCCTGCCGATAGGTGTGAATCGGCCGCGTTTTGTGGCGCGCGACTTGGGTAAAACCGAGCTTCTTGAAATAGTCGTGCAGCTCGCCCGGCCTGGGTGAGGCAAACTCGACAAACTCGAAGCCGTTGATGCCCATCGGATTGTCGATTGTGATCCGGCTTGGGCCAGTGTCGGTGGCTACGTTCATTGCAATCCTCCCAGACGAGTCAGTCGCGTTTGCGCTGAGCTTGACCTCATTTTATAGTTTCATCGGAAACTAATTGCAAGGTGCAGCGCAATGCCAGATCAGTCCGCTGAGCGCGACGTGCTCAAGCTAGAACGATTCTTGCCGTATCGCTTGTCGGTTCTGTCCAACCGGATAAGCGGCGAAATCGCCACGCTGTATCAAGAGCGCTTCGGTATCAGCGTGACCGAATGGCGCGTCATGGCGGTGCTAGGTCGGTATCCCGAAGTGTCGGCCGTCGAGGTGGCTGAACACACAGCAATGGACAAAGTCGCGGTGAGCCGCGCGGTGAATGCACTGATAGAGCGCGGCCTGCTGCTGCGCGACATCCATAGCGATGACCGACGGCGGTCGGTGCTGTCACTGTCGGCTGACGGCTTCGCGATCTATGACCAGATCGTGCCGCTGGCGCGCGATTACGAACGCCGACTGCTTGATTCGCTAAGCGCGACCGAGATCAAACGATTTGACGCGCTGCTGGATGCGCTGCTGCATCGCTAAGCCGATGCAGCAGCGCCGCCTGGTGCCTATTTGACGCCGTGCATCAAGCGATTGATCAAGGGCGCAAACAAAAAGAACACAACCGCGATCACGATACCGAGCCAGAACATCTGATTGAACACGTCGGCATACTGAATCAGAGAACCTGCAGCTTCGCCGTGTCCGCCGCCGCCAGCGGCAACCGCGGCAATACGGCCTGCTACGAAGTTGGCCATCGCGATCGACAAGAACCATC
>JBBSIY010000146.1:0-8172 GCA_038257785.1 Lysobacterales bacterium | reverse complement strand
GCGCTGGCCGCCGAGCTGCAGTGTCCACCGACCCGGCTCTACCACCACATGCAGCAGTTGGAGAAGCACGGGTTGATTCGCGTGGAGAGCAGCCGTCTGGTCTCTGGCATTTTAGAGAAGCACTACCGCGCGGTTGCACGCGAATACCTACTAGACGCCAGCGCGCTCGCTGATCGCGAACCAGCAGGTCGCCAGCGCGTGGAGGCGCTGCTTGCATTTGTCTTCGATCAAACACGCCTAGAGGTCGCACGCGGCATCGAAGACGGCCGCATTGACCTCTCTAAGCGCGCACCCAAGGTGGGTGGCTTGATGGCCTATCGCAACGTGCTGAAGCTCGATGCCGAACAGGCTGAGCGACTGCACCAACGCTTGTTCGACTTTTGGGCAGAGTACGAGGCGATCGCCAAAGCGCCTGCTGCTGACGGTCAATTTTATGCCTTCAGCGTGGCTCTCTATCCCAACGCTTTCGCGAGCGAGAAAGCGGCCGATCAGGCGGTCGCCCGCAAACCTCATCCGCGCGCGAGAACCACGCTATGAGTGAGGCCTCGCGCAAAAAAGTACAGCCCTGGAAAGCCCTTCTCGGGATTCTGTTGCTTGCTGGTGCTGGCGCGTTCGTGGGCTATCTTCTTGCGCGTTTTGGTTTAGCGCTGCCTGGCGTGCATACGCGGCTCAGCAACCTGGGCAGGTGGGATTTGCTGGCGCTGCCAGTCTTGTACCTATCAGCGATCGCGGTCCATGAAGGTGGCCACGTGCTCGGCGGCATCAGCCGCGGAATGCGCTTTCTGCTGTTGATCGTTGGACCCTTCAAACTCAGCCGCAGCGCGGACAATCGTGTGCACTTTGGCTGGGTTTTCAATCTCGGCACGCTTGGCGGCGTTGCGGCCTGTTCGCCTGACATGCAACGCCCACTGTTACCGCAAATGCAAGGCCTCGTCGTCGGTGGCCCCTTAGCCAGTGTGCTGCTCGTCCTGCTGGGCTTGGCGATCGCCGGTTTCGATGATGGACGCCTCGGAGCGTATGCGTTGATCTTGGCGGCAATCTCATTGCTGATCTTTGGGGTCACCGCCTTGCCGATGCGCGCCGGCGGCTTCATGAGCGACGGCATGCAGTGGCTTGAGCTTCGACGCGGCGGCGTTGCCGTGCAGCAGCGCAGCCTGTTCGCCACCTTGATGGGTCAAAGCCTTTCCGGCATGCGCCCCGCTGAATTAGACCGCGAACTTATTGAACGTCTGCTCGCGGTCGATGATGAAATGATCCGCCGCATCGCTGCGCGCTGGTATGCGTTTGTTCAAAGCTGGGACGCAGGTGATCTGACGCGGGCAGAGTCACACGCCGAATGGATCAGCGAGCATGTTGATGATTACCCCGATGGCTTTCGCCAAGGATTGACGATCGAGCTGGCGACATTCGCTGGCCTTGTAAAAAACGACCTCTCGACCTGCAGATCGTGGCTGCAACGCAGCCGGGGTGGCGTTGTTGATGTTTCGCGGCGCGCGCTTGCGGAGGCCTCTGTGGCGCTGCTGGAGGGTCGCACGTTGGATGCAAGCCAGCGGCTCGATGTGGCGCAGCGTAAGCTCGGCAGCGGTTTAGACAGCGGCCTTTGCAAATTCACTGAAACGCAAATCGCCCAGATGCGATCGAAGCTGGGCGAGGTATCGCAGTCCTCGCTGACCTCTGCAACTGTCACATTTCCCACCGCCGCACGTTTATAGGCGGTGCTGACCTTCACAGTCATCACTGCACGCAATCAGGAACTCCGATGAGCAAACGATATCTTCTCCGCGCGCTTGCGTTGGCGCTCACGTGTTTACCACTCGCTATTCACGCGCAAGCCGAAAGCCCCGGTAAATCTAATGCCAAACGCAGCCTAGGATCGCTAAGCTTCGAAGCCTGCTCGCTCGCCGCCGAAGGCATGAGCAGCGCCATTGAAGCGCAGTGCACCACGCTAGAAGTACCGGAGAACCGGGCCGATTCCGGCTCGCGCAAGATCAAGCTTTCTTTGGCCTGGATACCGGCCAGTGCAGACGCCGAACCCGATCCCATTTTCATGATCGCTGGCGGTCCGGGGCAGTCGGCCATCGAGTCCTATCCTCTGGTGCATTCCGCGTTTCGCGACGTGCGCCGCTCGCGCAACGTGCTGCTGCTGGATGCGCGTGGAACCGGCGGCTCGAATCCGCTGGTATGCCGCAACGCCGAGGGCGATGCCGCCATCACTGATGGCGACGGCACTGAGATGTCGGTGGATATTGACGTCGCGCGTGATTTCGCCAAGCGCTGCGCAGACGCGCTCGGTGCTGAAAGCGACCTGCGTTTCTACACCACTAGCGAGCACATTGACGACATCGACGCCGTGCGTGAGGCCATCGGCGTTGAGAAAATTAATCTGATTGGCATCTCCTACGGCACGCGCGTCGCGCAGCAGTACGCCGCGCGCTACCCAGCTTCAACGCGCGCGGTCGTACTCGACTCCGTTGCACCAAATTCACTCATTCTTGGCAACGACCACGCTGCCAATTTGCAAGCTGCACTGATGGCGCAGTTTGCGCGCTGTCGCGACATATCCGCGTGTGAGAAGCAGATGGGCGATCCGGCGGCGCAGCTGAAAAAAGTGGCCACGGAGCTGCGCCGTGATGACCTGCCGAGCATTTCGTACCGCGACATGACCTCGGGGGAATGGAAGCAGGAAGTGCCGACGTTTGGACACCTCGCCCTGCTGCTGCGCATGTACGCGTACTCGCCCGAAGCTGCTGCCACACTGCCCTACATTTTGTTCGAGGCATCCAGCGGTCGCTACGAGGCAATGATGGCGCAGGCATCGAATTTGGGTCGCTCGCTCTCCGAGCAGATCTATCACGGGATGCAGCTCTCGGTGATGTGCTCTGAAGACGCCGATGAATTCGCCGCGCGTGAGGAGGACCGCGATGGCGTGCTGGGTACGGAATTTATCGAGTTTGCCAAAGCGCAATGCAGCGCCTGGCCACGCGGCAGCCGCGACGCCAATTTCCGTAAGCCGCTTTCAGGCGACCTGCCAGTGCTGCTGGTTTCAGGTGAGTTTGACCCCGTCACGCCGTCGCGCTACGCCGATGAAGTGGCGTCCAATTTGACCAATAGCCGCGCGCTGGTGCTACCTGGACAAGGTCACAGCGTGATCGGTATCGGCTGTATGCCGAAGCTATTCGCGCAGTTCATTGAAACCACCGACGCCAAGCAGCTCGACGCCACCTGCCTTGAGCGACTGAAACCTCTGCCGCCGTTCGCCGGCGCGTACGGGTGGGAGCCATGAGTCACCCGCCGCTCGGCCATCTATTTTTTCGGAGCACCGCGCCATGATTGAGGTCCGCGACCTACACAAGCAGTTCAAGACCAAGACCGGCGTGGTGAAAGCCGTCGATGGCGTGAGTTTTTCCGCCAAGGACGGCGAGATCACCGGCCTGCTTGGCCCTAACGGCGCTGGTAAAACCACCACCATGCGCATGCTGTACACGCTGATGAAGCCTGATCGCGGCACGGTGACCGTCGACGGCTTCGACATCGCCAAAGATGCTGAGTCAGTGCGCCGTCGCTTGGGCGTACTGCCCGATGCGCGCGGCGTCTACAAACGCCTTACGCCGCGCGAAAACATCGCTTACTTCGGTGAGCTACACGGCATGTCAAAAGCCGACATTGCCGCTCGCACCGTCAAGCTCGGCGATGCGCTTGGGATGAACGACGTGATGGATCGGCAGACCGAAGGATTCTCACAAGGTCAACGCACCAAAACCGCCATTGCCCGAGCGCTGGTGCACGATCCCAAGAACGTCATTCTTGACGAGCCCACTAACGGTTTGGACGTGATGACGACGCGCGCCATGCGCGAGTTTTTGCGTCATCTGCGCGCTGAGGGACGCTGCGTGATTTTCTCCAGCCACATCATGCAAGAGGTGGCCGCCCTGTGTGACCGCATCGTCATCATCGCCAAAGGCCAGGTCGTGGCGCAGGGCAATGCCGACGAGCTGCGTGCATTAACTGGCGAAGACAATCTTGAAGACGCCTTTGTGAAAGCAATCGGCTCAGAAGAAGGACTGCAGGTATGAAGATTGTCTTCGCGGTAATGCGCAAAGAGCTGGTCGATCTGATGCGCGACCGCCGCACGGTGATGCTGAGTCTGCTCCTCGGTCCTATCCTGCTGCCGGCCTTGATGCTGGGCATGGGCAGCCTCGCTGAGTCGCGGGTGAAAACTCAACTTGAGGCGACTCTTAAGCTGCCGGTGGTGGGGGCAGAGCACGCCCCCAATCTAATCGCGTTTCTAAAAATGCAGGATATGGAAATTCTGCCCGCGCCCGATGATCCGGAGGCAGAAGTTCGCAAGCAAAATCACGATGTGATCGTGCGGATTCCACCTGAGTTCGGTGACGAGTGGCGCAACAGTGAACCGGCCGAAGTCGAGCTGATTTTTGACAGCACGCGACGCGATACCGACATTCCTCTGCAGCGCGTGCAGGGCGCCTTGCAGGGTTACGCGGCGTTGACCGGCAAACTGCGCATGCTCAGTCGCGGCATCAGCCCGAACATGGATGCGGCCGTGCGCGTTGCCAGTCGCGATCTAGCGACTCCGGAAGCCAAACGCAGTCAGATACTCGCGGCGATGATGCCGTACTTCCTGATTTTCAGCACCATCATGGGCGTCGCCTATTTGGTGGTCGATACCACGGCGGGTGAGCGCGAGCGGCAGTCGCTGGAGCCCTTACTCGCAACGCCAGCGAGTCGTGAAGCGATCATGAGCGGCAAGATTCTGGCGACCTGCGCGTTCGGCATGTTTAGCCTGCTGCTGCTGCTGGCTTCGTTCAAAGCAACCTTCATGTTTGGCGGCAGCGGCGCGTTCAAAGGCATCGACGTGTCGTGGTGGGTAATCGGCAAGCTGCTGTTTGTGCTGGCCCCGCTGACCATGCTGGTGACCGTGTTACTGACGCTGACCTCGGCCACCGCCAAGTCAGTCAAAGAAGCGCAAAGCTACATGAGCGTGCTGATGCTGCTGCCGATGATCCCCACCGTCGTGCTGATGGTGAATCCGGTCAAAGACAAACTGTGGATGTTCGCCGTGCCGTTCCTCGCGCAAAACCAAGCCATCGTCCGCCTGCTGCGCAACGAGCCGCCGACCATGCTCGAATGGGGCGTGTATCTGGGTGCGGGTCTCGGCATTGCTGGCATCCTTTGGTTGGTTGCAGCACGCATGTATCACCGCGAGAAGCTTGCGATATCGGGCTAGCCGCGAGAGTGCATCGGCGGGCGGAAAACGCGAGCATCCCGCCGTTTCATCGCCCTACTGGCAGCGATTTAGCGGGTTGACCTCGGGTCGCCCGCTAACGCCTGCGGTGGTACGGTGCCAGCAGGTCTGGGAGAAAAACGCCATGCAAAGGTCGATAGTCGCCGTTTCTATTCTTGCATTGACCAGCGGCACGTTGATGCTGTCCGGTAAGGCATCCGCCGAAGAACTCGCGCTGTCGGTCACGCTGAACTCAGCGGCGTTCGACACGCCGCCTGCTGCAGGCAGCAAGGTGCTGTTCGAAGCCATCGCCACTGGGGGCGCACCGCCGTATATCTACGAATGGGATCTCGATGGCGACGGCGAAGTTGACCGTCGCAGCCAGTCCGCGCAGATCGAGGCCAGTTTTCCGCAAGACGGCGCCGTGCTGGTTTCGGTGCAGGTCAGTGACGCCGAGGCGCTGTTGGCAGGGACGAGTCAGTCGATCATCGTCCGTGGGCCACAGCTGCGGGTTGCGGTGGAGGGTCCGCCTATCCAGTTCTCCGGTAACGGCAATGGCGATGGGCTGCTCGATCCAAACGAGACGTGGCAACAGCTGTTTCGATTCGTCAATGTCAGCGGCGGCGCGTTGCCCGCCGGCTATGCGCTGTTCGCAAGATCGGCTGAGTCAGACACCGCGCCGGAAGTGCGGCTGCCGAAAGGATTGCAGCCACTGTCGTTGCCGGCGCTGGCGGTCGATGAAGCGGTTACGATTCGGCTGCTGTTCGGCGCGGCGTTTGATACCGCGTGTGGAAGCCGAGTAGCGTTGGACTTCGTCGGCAACGTGACCGCGACCGGCTCGGTGTTCATGCAGCAGCCTGTCATCGACCTCACCGTCCCAGCTGACTGTCATCCGAACCCACAAGTCGGCATCACGCCACCACCGGGCATGCCGCCGCAGGGATTCCGTCCCGGCCTCTATTTCAATGCAGAGCGCCCCGGCAACGGGCTGGCGACCTTTGTTTATGGCACCAGCACCTTCGTTCGTACGATATTCGCTGGCGCTTGGTACACCGCGCTGCCTGATCGCACGCCCGTCTGGTACACCTTGCAGGGTGACCTCCGCGGCACCATCGGCGTGTTGCCGATCCGGCACTTTCGCAATGCGGACGCACCCGACGGCTTCGCGCCAGTTTCCGAACAGGTCGGCGAGGCATGGGTGTGGCAGATCGACCGCCGCAATGTCCTGATGGTCTGGCAATTTGACGACGGTCGCTTCGGTGCCGAGCTGATGGCGCCGCTCGCGCAGCCGCTGGGCCACCCCAATCACACGCAAACTTGGTTCAATCCGGACGAACCGGGCTGGGGACTGGCGATCGAAACGCCGGCAAATGTGTCAGCCAGTGCGGTGAATGGTCGGCCGTTCGAGTTCTTTGGCGCGTTCGTGTACGACGCTGCCGGCGCTCCGCGCTGGGCCTCCGGCTCAATTAACTCGACCAACGGTGGCGTCGTTGACTTGATCGGCCATCGTCCGCACTGCCCGGCTTGCCCATGGATCAGCGACTGGAGCAACGAAAATTCGTCGGCCGGCAGTATGCAGATCAGCTACGACACCGACTCGAATCAATCGCTGGGCACCGTCTCCACGGCCATCACCTTGCCTGAGGCGTATGCCGGCGAATGGAATCGATCAGCGACGCGCATTCAACCGATCGCCACGCCGATGGTTACGCCGATACCCTGATGCCTGGCGCGGCATCGGTTCTGCGTTGACGAACCTTGGTTCCGCTTCTGAGTGTCAGCGCGCTGAGGCAAACTGTCGGCCACTTCGTTGCTTGTAGGACGTGTCGGAATGCATCTGGTTTTTGGCCTGTCGATCGTGCTGCAGTTCATTTGTCTGGTGCATATGGTGCGCACCGGGCGGCCGTACTGGTGGCTTTGGCTGATCATGCTGGGCTCGTACTTGGGCGTCGGCGTGTATTTCTTTACCCAGATTTTGCCTGACCTGCAGCGCAGCCCAGCCGCGCGACGTGCCGTTCGCGATGTGCAGCGAAAGCTAGATCCCGAACGCGACCGCAAGCGCATCGCCGCGCAGCTGGAGCTGGCTGACACGGTGGCCAATCGCACGCGGCTGGCCGAGGAATCACTGAACATCGGCGACTTGGCGACCGCCGAGCGGCTCTATCAAGAATGTTTGACGGGGCACAACCGCACCGCACCTGACCTAATGCTGGGCCTTGCCCGCGCGCAGTTCGGCCAAGACAATCACGCCGCTGCTAAAGCGACACTGGACGCACTTAAAGAGGCGAATCCGGACTATCGTTCTACCGACGGCCATCTCATCTACGCGCGAAGTCTTGAAGCGATGGGCGATAGCGCAGCGGCCCTTGTCGAGTACGCGGCACTGGCCGATTACTTTCCCGGCGAAGAAGGTCGCGTTCGCTACGCCTTATTGCTGAAACGCTGCGGTCAAGTGAACGAAGCGCAGGAGGTGTTCAAGCGCGTGCTGACTCGCAGCAAGGTCGCACCCAAGCACTACCAGCGCGAGAATCGCGAGTGGATTGATCGCGCGAAAGCGGAGCTGCCGGCCTGAGTAGCATCACTTGTCAGCGCAGACGGCCTTCGGCTGCGACTGCGCTCAAGAGAATTACTTGCCGATGCAAAAACTCGAAAAAATCTCGCCTAGCAAATCATCGCTGTGCACGCGGCCGGTGATTTCGCCGAGGGTTTCGTGAGCGCTGCGGAGCTCTTCGGCTAGCAGTTCGCCGATGCCGGCATCCAGATGCGCAGCGGCGATTTCGATGTGTTCTCCGGCGCGCTCGAGTGCTGAAACGTGGCGTTCGCGTGCGCTGAAGCTGCCTTCGGGTGCGTCGCCACCCGCAGCGTTTTTCAAGTAGTCGATCAAGGCGTCGAGGCCGGCGCGGGTCTTGGCCGATAGCCATAGATGCGTG
>JBBSIY010000145.1:0-8214 GCA_038257785.1 Lysobacterales bacterium | reverse complement strand
GTCACTAAACACACGAAAACGGGCCGAAACATCGCCGTCTAACCGACCTTAAATAAGACATAAAGTATATGCAAAACAATAATATGCATAGCAATTGCAGCATCGAAAGTTCGCTCGACGGCGGCGATCAGTTTCGGTCGGTGAGGACCCAAGGACTGTATCCGTTGCTTTTGAGCAACAGCCGATGAGCACCCCGCGCCGTCGCAGCGTGCTCAGTATTGCCGGGTCTGACTCGGGCGGAGGTGCCGGGATACAGGCGGACGTGAGGACCATCACTGCCCATGGACTTCACGCCTTGACCTCCATTACCGCGATTACGGCGCAGAACACGCGCGGCGTCACGTCGATTCATGCCTGTCCATTAGACGTCCTGCGGGCGCAGATCGAGTCGGCGTTTGCCGACTTCGATATCGGAGCGGTGAAAATTGGGATGCTCGCCAATGCTGAGGTCATCCGCTGTGTCGCGTCGGCACTGCATGCGCAGGCTCACAAGCCTGTGGTGTTGGATCCCGTCATGGTGGCCACATCCGGCGCTGCACTGCTCGATCCAGGAGCCATCGCCTGCCTAGTGGAAACACTCTTTCCGCTTGCCTCGGTGGTTACGCCCAACGTGCCTGAGGCCGTGTTGCTCGGTGCCGCAGCGGTGACCTCAGAGTCATCCTTGCGTGTCGCCGCCGATGCAATCCGCCAACTCGGCGCAACCGCCGTGTTGCTCAAGGGCGGTCATTTGGACGGGCCGCTAGTCGTCGATTGGCTAGACAGCGACAACGCGACGCGCTCGTTCAGCCATCCGCGCCTGTCGCGCGAGGGCCACGGTACAGGCTGCACCCTCTCATCCGCCATCGCCTGTGGCCTAGCGCTTGGCAACACGCTGGAAGAGGCGTGTTGCAACGCTACCGATTACGTGCACGGCGCACTGCTCCATGCGTACTTGCCCGGAGGAACGTCACTCGCGGTGCTTGATCACCTTTGGAAGTCACGCGACGCCTTGTGACTCTGCCGTCGAATGACGCGACCGCAAGGTTTGGAGTTGATAGTTATCCGAGCCGCACTAAGTAAGCATGTCGGAAGCCGCTCCCTAGTGGTTGACCTCGCTGGGACGAGCTCGAGACGGCGTATTTGTGCCGCTGGAAAACGCCTCCTGGGACACCCTGCTGCGATTTAACTATAGCGCCGGTCCGCTGCCGCGCTCGGCGTCACACGCCTCGCTAGGCTTCTACGCCGCCGTCCGCATCGATTTCGTCGACGGCAAAAATTCGCCAATCTGCCAGCAGCAACCACCAGTCCGCGCTAAGTGGCCAGATTGCGCTAATGAGCTGGACCATCAACGGTGAACCTCGGCAGTGGTGTGTGCAGCCGCTGGTCAACGCGAGCACAGCGGTTGCGCTAGATCTGAGGAGCGTATGGTGTAACCCCAGCGCCCCGGCTGGGACGACACCGTACCGAGGCCCTGGCGGCGGGCGATTTCAGCGTACCAGCGCGCCGTTGCCGCCCGCTGATTTGCCTCACTTTCGCGGCAATTAGATTCCGCTGTCGCTTCTCGTGTCTTGCTACCCCACCGCTCGCTGAGCAATAGCGGAAGCAAACGACTCAGTGTTGCCTGTGCCACCGAGGTCCGGCGTCAGCGAATCGCGATCAGAGAGCGTGGAGACGATAGCGCGCCGCAGACGGCGCGCGTCATCCGGCAACTCAAGATGATCGAGCATCTGCGCTGCGCCGAGCAGCTAGGAGCAGGGGTTGGCGATACCGCGCCCTGCGATATCCGGTGCCGACCCGTGCACCGCCTCAAATATGGCGGCATCGACACCGATATTGGCACCAGGTGCCAGCCCAAGTCCGCCAATTAGTCCAGCACACAGATCGGAAAGAATGTCGCCGAACAGATTAGTGGTGACGATGACATCAAACTGTTCGGGCCGCATGACGAGCTGCATGCAGGTGTTGTCGACGATCATTTCCTGCGTTTCGATATCCGGATAGTCCGCAGCGACCATGCGCGCGGTGCGCAAGAACAACCCCGATGTGGACTTCAGAATATTGGCCTTGTGCACGACTGTGACTTTGCGCCGACCTAGCCGACGCGCGAGATCAAAGGCGTAGCGGACGATGCGCTCTGAGCCCTTACGGGTGATCTTCTGGGTCAGCATGGCGACCTCACCGTCCGCCGAAAGCGTCTGTCCCTCGCCGATGTAGGCGCCTTCAGTGTTCTCACGGACCGTGATGATGTCGATGCCGCTGTATCGCGCCTTGGTGTTCGGAAAGCTGACCGCCGGCCGCACGTTGGCGTATAGATCAAAATGCTTACGCAGCTCGACGTTGATCGAACTAAAGCCCTCACCCACCGGCGTCATCAGCGGGCTTTTTAGCGCCACTTTGTGCTTTTTTATCGCCTCGAGGGTCGCTGCGGGCAGCAATTCACCAGTCGAAGCCAGCGCCGATGTGCCTGCCTCGACAAACTCGTACTGAAGCCCAAGCTGCATAGCGTCGAGCACGTTAAGCGTCGCCTGCATGATCTCCGGACCAATTCCGTCGCCGCGGATAACTGCAATCGTTTGGGGCATGGTGCAAAACCTCTAAGTGGGCGACGGCCAAAAGCCATCGCGCGAAATGTGGAACGCGGTTGCTCATTATCGCCCGCGTAGCTGAACTGACCAAGCGCCGCCGATGCAAAGCCATAGCCTGCAATGCGGTAAAGTCCGCGCATGCAAGCCAACATCCGCCTCCGATGCCGCTCCTTGATTGTCGCCTCCCTGCTGACCGCAGCGTCCTTCGCCGCGCAGGCAAATACCGCAACAATCACCTTGGTTGATGATGCTGACGGTGGGCCGCCGCAGCTTGAGGTTTTGGGCGAATGGACCAGCGGCTGCTTGCCGCAGCTGCGGGATGTGCGGGTGGATGGCAGCGAGCTCACACTAACCGCTCAGCCTGACAGCACCAACTGCGCTGCCGAGCCGGGCCCTTACTCGCTGCGCGCCGCGCTTCCCGCCGAGCTGAAATCGGGCGCTTCCGGGGGCGTTTGGCGGCTGCGCTATGAGCTACGTGACGATCCCCTGTCGGCTCCGCGCCTCATGGCCTTCGAACTTGTTGAGTTGCGCAGCGCTGACGCCGCGATAGCTATGAAACCCACAGCGATTGATCCTGAAAAGGGATTCTGGTGGGGCGAGGCCGGTGGTGAGTTTGATCACGCAGGCCCAGGAATGGGCGCTCAGCTAGAGCGCCAATCCGGCACGTTAGCGCTGACGTTTTCTGGATACGGTGATGCCGGCCATCCCGAATGGTTGTTTGGTGCCACCTCGATGCAGGGGGCCGTCAGCGACATCGCACTGAGCCGCCTCGACGGAGGGCGCGGACCGTTTGGCGGCTATCGTGGTCCAAAGCAGGCATCCGACGCCGGCCGCTTGCAAATCGAATGGCTGACCTCGGCCCGCGCAGTGTTTTGGTTTAGCCGTCCTGTCGTTGACGGCGATGGCATCGAGCTGCAGCCGATTTCGATGGTGCGCTTTGATTTTGGCCAGGACCCCGGCTCAGGCTGGCTGGGCCGCTGGGCGCTGAACACCGACGACGGCAAGTCTCCGATCGTGCTTGAGCTGTCGGAGTACGTGGCCCGCGAAGACGGCTTCACCTTACTGGGCAAGCGCGGCGAGGCGCTGCAGTGCGACACCGCACCGAGCCGACCGCAGTCGCCACCGGCGCTATGCGAACTTCAACTCGCCGACGGTGGCATTTTGCGATTCGAGGATGTCGGCCTGTCGCGCCTTCGTGGCATCGATGAAAACGGCAAGCTGGTCACGGCTTCGCTGGCGGATCGCTAGACGCATACCCTGTTGGGCAACAGCGCGAAACGAGTGGCGATCATCGCTCTGTGATTAGCGATTAACGATTGGCCCAAGCCAAATTGTCGATCAAACGCGTCGTACCCAGACGCGCAGCAATCAGCGCTACCAATCGGGGCTGCTGATCAACGGGCAGGGGGCCCCACAGACTTTCGTCCAAGCGGTCCTCGAAGCGCAGCGCTGCGTAGTCAGGATCAAAACCCGCATCTCGCAAGCCGACCATTGCCGCCGCCTCAATAGCTTGCGCGACTGTGCCATCGGATGCTGCTTTTAGCATTTCACCCAAACACTGGTGAATGCGCGCCGCCATTGGCCGCTGAGCGGCGGTGAGAAACTGATTGCGCGAGCTCATCGCTAAGCCATCCGCCTCGCGCGATGTCGGTGCGTCGTCAATCTCTACCGGCAGTGCCAAGTCGGCAACTAGATAGCGGATTAGCTGAAGCTGCTGCAGGTCCTTGCGGCCAAACACAGCGAGATCAGGCCGCACCATGTTGAGCAACCGCAAGACCACCGTCGCAACACCGTCAAAATGTCCCGGTCGATGTGCGCCGCAGAGCACGCTGGACAATCCGGGAACGGCAACCCGCACCACGCGCTCGAGCCCGAACGGATACATGACGTCTACATCGGGTCGGAACAGAAGGTCGCAACCAGCTGCCTGCAATCCCGCCTCGTCAGCAGCAGGCGTACGCGGGTAGCGCGCGAAATCCTCATTCGGACCGAACTGGGTGGGATTGACGAAGATGCTCGCCACCACGCGATCCGCCCTCGCCTTGGCGCGTGTGACCAGAGCGAAGTGACCGGCGTGCAGGTTGCCCATGGTCGGCACAAACGCAATGCGCTCACCGGCCACCCGCCAAGCAACGACGCGCTCGCGCAAAGAGGCAAGCGTGCCGACGATTTCAAGCGCATCTTGCTGAAACGATTCGCTCACAGCGGCATTCATCTAATCGAACTCAATCTATCCACCAGGGACGCTAGTTTCACGTGTTTGTGGCATGACCGCGACCGCGCCGCGACGATCAAGCGAATCCATTCGCCTCGGAAGGAAAACTGCCGTCCCGTACCGCTTTTATGTATGCCTCGAAAGCGGCTGAAACACTGCCCCCGTCGGCCAAAAAATCTTTCACAAAGCGCGGCCTCTTGCCGTTTGTTACCCCCAGCACGTCGTGCAGCACCAGCACTTGGCCGTCGCACTGACTACCCGCACCTATCCCAATCACTGGCAGTGAACTTTGCGCAGTGATTTCAGCCGCGATCGCACGCGGAACGCACTCCAGCACCAGCATGTCTGCGCCGGCGTCGGCGACCGCCTTGGCATCCGCTCGCAATTTTTCGCCGACCAGCGCATCGCGCCCCTGCACGCGATAGCCGCCGAGCTTGTGCACTGACTGTGGCGTGAGGCCCAAGTGTGCACACACCGGGATATCGCGCTCAGTCAGAAAGCGAATGCTGTCGAGCACCGGCCCCGCCCCCTCAAGCTTGACCATCGCCGCGCCTCCCTCCGCCATCAGACGACTGGCGTTGGTGAGCGCACGTTCGACCGTCGCATAGCTCTGGAACGGCATATCCGCCAGCAGCAGCGCACGCTTCAGCCCGCGCGCCACGGCGGCGCTGTGATACACGATGTGATCAACGCTGACCGGCAGAGTGCTGGTGTGGCCTTGCACCACCATCCCCAGCGAATCGCCAACCAGCACGACATCAACGCCAACCGCATCCATGCAGGCGGCAAAGCTCGCGTCATAGGCGGTCAGCATTGCGATTCGGATGCCCTCGGACTTCATGCGGCGAAGGCCGGGCACCGTAACGGGCACGCGCGGAAAGTCGGCGGTGTACATGAGAACCCGTGCAGCGAGACAGGCGCTAGCCTAGCGCCTTGATGCCCGCACAATCTACCGCCTGCAGCAAATCCGTCGCGCGACCGTATCCTGGTATATAGAGCTCAGGCGCAATCTCCGCCAGTGGCAGCAGCACAAATCCGCGCTCGTGCATGTGCGGATGCGGCACGCGCAGGCCTGGCAGATCAATAAGGACATCGCCGTAAAGCAGCAAATCGAGATCGAGTAAACGCGGCCCCCAGCGCTCGGCACGCTCGCGGCCAGCATCGCGCTCGATCCTTAGCAAGGCGGCCAACAATTCCTCAGCCGCAAGCTCGGTCGAAATCTCGGCCACCGCATTGACGAACGCGGGCTGGGAGATGAGCCCCCATGGCGGCGACCAATACAGTGTTGATTGGCGGATCAGTCGGGTGAACGGCAACCGTGCAAGCGCCGAAATTGCCTCGCGAATCTGCTGCTCCGGCACGCCCACATTGGCACCGAGCCCGACAAATGCGTTAACCATGTCTAAACCGTAGAGCGCCCTACTCGCTCGCCGCTTGCGCTGGCTTACGCTTGCGTCTTGCGCGCTTGCGCGGTGCTTTGGACGCGGGATCGCTCACTTCTGTCAGGCGTTGCGCTAGGCCATCGGCATCGAGCCCCTGCGCATCGCGCCAAAAGGTGGCTTCGGCCTCGAGCTCGGGCACCACGGCTGCGCGCAGCTCAAGAAAATCAAACGCTGCTCGAAAGCGCGGATGGCTAAGCAGGCGCGTCACGCGCTTGCGTTGCCGCGTAGCAAAACGCGACTGCATCCACCAGATTTCCTGCATCGGCGTGCCGAAGCGACGCGGAATGGCGATCCGGTCAACCTGCTTCAGCAGCACTCGATCCGCCGCGCGCTGCTCGGCAACCTGTAGCTCAAACTGATCGGCCAGCATGCGCTGCAATGCGTCGGCATAGGCCGGCCACAGCAGTGCAGCGAATAAAAAAGTGGGGGTTACGGGCTTCTCGTCGCGCACCCGCGCGTCGGTGTTGCGTAGTGCTCTCAAGACCAGTTCGCGGCAGCGACCGCTAGCGTCATTGCCCAGCGCCCGCGCTGCATCGGGCAGCAGGACGTTTAGCAAGCCAAACTTCTCGAGGCCGAGAAAACCAGCTTCGGCGTGGCCCGCCAAAAACAATTTGAGCGACTCGTCAAACAGGCGCGCGCTCGACGCTTCCTCCAACAAACCAGCCAGCCGCGGAATCGCCTCAGCGGTCGCTGGCTCGATGGTGAAATTGAGTTTTGCCGCCAGTCGAATAGCGCGCAGCATGCGCACAGGGTCTTCGCGGTAGCGCGCATCCGGCTCGCCGATCAGCCGCAGCGTGCGCTTTTCGACATCGGCGAATCCACCGACAAAGTCGCGCACCGAAAAATCTTCAATCGCATAGAAAAGCGCGTTAGCGGTGAAGTCGCGACGCACTGCGTCTTCTTCGATACTGCCGTACACGTTGTCGCGTAAGAGGCGACCGCCGTCTTCTGTTTCACGATCACCACTGCCATCGTCGGTGGCCGCGCGGAAGGTCGCGACTTCGATAATCTCGCGCCCGTACACCACATGCGCTAAGCGAAATCTGCGCCCGATCAGGCGGCAGTTGCGAAAGAGCCCACGGACCTGCTCCGGCGTGGCGTTGGTGGCGATGTCAAAATCTTTCGGCGCTCCGCCGATCAGCAAATCGCGCACGGCACCACCGACCAGATATCCAACGAATCCGGCTTCGCGAAGCTTGTAGAGCACGCGTAACGCGTTAGGGCTGATCTGCTTGCGCGAGATGCAGTGCTGATCGCGCGGCACGACCACGCCAGTCGTGTGAATTACGTCGGTTACCAATTGCACCAGAATGATTGCTCGTTTGCGCCGCAGTAAGCACGGCTGGGAGGCATCGCGGCGGGCGTGGATGTCAGACCGTCAACCGCCGCATTACGATGAAGGCGCATTGCGTCGGCCTAGTCGATTTCGTTATCCTATCGACTCTGCGGCGCTTCGATCAATGAGCACGTAGCGCACGCTCCCTTCGTCTAGCGGTCTAGGACACTGCCCTCTCAAGGCGGGAACACGAGTTCGAACCTCGTAGGGAGCACCATTTCTCCTCTGTTTCACTTCCGGAAGCCCAGCACGATGCCCTTTGTCGTGACCGAGAGCTGCATCAAGTGCAAGTACACCGACTGCGTAGAAGTCTGCCCGGTGGACTGCTTTCATGAAGGCCCAAATTTTCTCGTCATCGATCCCGATGAGTGCATCGACTGCACGCTGTGTGAGCCGGAATGCCCCGTCAATGCGATCTTTCCAGAAGACGACGTGCCGGGCGGGCAAGAAAAATTCATTGCGCTGAACGCTGAGCTTGCCAAGTCATGGCCGGTAATCGCCACGCGTAAAGATGCGCCCGCCGATGCCAAAGAGTGGGAAGACAAGCCGAACAAATTGGACTTGCTCGAGCGCTAAGGCTTTGCCCTGCGTGGCAAGCCATCTCAGCGTGGCAAGCCATCTCAGCGTGGCAACCAGCCACAGAGCTCGCATCGCCTC
>JBBSIY010000144.1:0-8248 GCA_038257785.1 Lysobacterales bacterium | reverse complement strand
TGAAAGCGAGGCGGCAAAGAAAGACAGCAATCTCGCCTCCGCCGAACTCATCGCCCGCTATCAAGCCGAAGACGAAGTGCGCGAGCTGATTGACCTCGCGCGCAAGCTGGAAGACCTCACTCGCAACGCCGGTAAGCACGCCGGCGGCGTGGTGATAGCCCCCGGCCCGCTGACCGATTACAGCCCGCTATACGCCGAGCACGCGGCCAAAGGCGAGCACGCGCGCAGTGTAGTCACGCAGTTCGATAAAGATGATGTTGAGGCTGTGGGTCTGGTCAAGTTCGACTTCCTTGGCCTGCGCACGCTGACCATCATCGACTGGGCGGTCAAAGCCATCAATCTTGACCGCATCGCGAACGGCGAAACGCCGCTGGACATCACCCAGCTGCCGCTTGACGACCGCGCCACGTACCAGCTGTTTTCGCGCGGCGATACGGTCGCGGTGTTTCAGTTTGAGTCGCGCGGCATGCGCGATCTGCTGAATCAAGCGCGACCCGATCGCTTTGAAGACTTGATCGCGCTGGTCTCGCTGTATCGCCCAGGCCCGATGGACCTGATTCCCAGCTTCACCGCGCGTAAGCACGGAAAGGAAGCTATCGACTATCCGGACCAGCGCGTGGAGCCGATCCTGCGCCAGACCTACGGCATCATGGTCTATCAAGAGCAGGTGATGCAGATCGGTCAGATCCTCGGCGGCTACTCGCTGGGCGGTGCTGATCTGCTGCGCCGCGCGATGGGCAAGAAGAAGCCGGAAGAAATGGCCAAGCATCGCGCGATGTTTCGCGAAGGTGCTGGAAAAAATGGCATCACCGACAACAAAGCCGACGCCATTTTTGACCTGATGGAGAAGTTCGCCGGCTACGGTTTCAACAAGTCACACGCGGCTGCATATGCGCTAGTCGCGTATCAAACCGGCTGGCTGAAAACCCACTACCCCGCGCACTTCATGGCCGCGGTGCTGTCGTCGGACATGGACAAAACCGACAAAGTCGTCGGATTTTTGGAGGACACCCGCAAGCGCGGCATTGCGGTGCACCACCCCGCGATCAACTCGTCCAACTACATGTTTGCGGCGACTGATGCCAAAACTATTCACTACGGACTCGGTGCCGCCAAAGGCGTCGGGCAAGGCGCGGTCGAGTCCATCGTCGCTGAGCGTAATCGCGGCGGCGCGTTTTCCGATTTGCTCGATCTATGCAGCCGCATCGATGATGCCAAGCTCAACAAAAAAGTCATCGAAGCGCTAATCAAAGCCGGCGCGCTCGACCCGCTGGGCCGCAACCGCGCAAGCCTGATGACGCAGCTGCCGGAAGTGATGCGCGCCACTGAGCAGCTCAAGCGTGAACGCGAGTCAGGACAAAACAGCTTGTTTGGACTCTCATCCGCCGCTTCATCGAGCAAGCCCGCCGACGTTGCGCTCAGCACCTGCGCCGAATGGCCGATGGCGCAGCTTCTTGCTGGCGAACGTGAAACGCTCGGGCACTATCTCTCGGGCCATCCGATTGATCCGTGGCGCGACGAACTACAGGGCTTGGTCGGCTCGGACCTATCGAGCCTCGACGCGCAGTTCGATCAAAAGCGCGACCGCCGCGGCGAAGCGGTAGTGGTTGTGGCTGGACTGGTGATGGCGGTGCGCAAGCGCGGCGAAACGCAGGCGTTTGTGCAGCTTGAAGACGGCCGAGGCCGCCTAGAAGTCGCGTTTTTTAACGAAGCGCTGAACGAATTTGGCGCATTGCTGACGCGCGACCGCATTTTGCTGGTGGAAGGCGGGCTGCGCGAAGACGAGTTCTCTGGAGGCTATAGCCTGCGCGCCAAACGCTGCTGGGATTTCGATGCGGTGTGCGCCGCCCACACTCGTAACGTCAGTCTGCATATCGACAGCCGAATCGCTGGTGCGTTGAGAGCCCTTGAGCAGCGTCTCGACAGCAATCGTCCCGGCAAGTCGGCGCTGCGAATCGCTCTGCAGACGGCGAGCGCCGTTGGCCATATCGACATCAACGGCCAGCATGGCGTGCGCGTCGATGCCGCCTTGCTGGGCGACTTGCGCGCGCTGCAAGGCGTGACTGCTGTGATGCTGACTGTGGATCGGCCATGGGCCAGCGCCCAATCACAATAGGCCATCGCGAACTGCGTCAGAGCGGCAGAGCGGCAGAGCGACGCACTGACGATGCGATGAGCGAACGAGCCGGAGGAAGGTCGAGAATGAATGCGCCGCAGTCACGCTTCGGTAGACGAGCAAGTCTCGGCGCGCTGGTCGTCTGCTTACTCGTGTTCACTGCGCTTTCCAGTGACTGGGACAACGGACTGCTGACGCATGCGCAGGCGCACATGCGTGCAAACGCAACTCTTGACCAGCGTTTGGCAGAATTCTCAGCCGAGGCCAAGGGTCGGCTGGTGGCGCACTTTGATGCCGCCGGCGTCAGCTACCCGGGACAGCGCGTGACCATGGTCGCTTTCAAGGACAGCCGGCGCTTCGAGCTGTATGCGCAGGACAACGGTAAGCCGTGGCGATTCATCCGTGCCTATCCAATTCGCGCGGCCAGCGGCGTGCCCGGGCCTAAGCTCATGGAAGGCGATCGACAGGTGCCAGAGGGTCACTATCGAGTGACCTTTCTCAATCCAAACAGCGCGTTCCACGTCTCGCTACGGCTCGACTATCCGAATGCCCACGACCGAGCGATGGCGCGCGCTGACCGACGCAGCCAGCTAGGCGGCGACATCATGATCCATGGCAACGCCGTGTCCGTTGGTTGTATCGCGATGGGCGATGAAGTTGCCGAAGAACTCTTTACCCTTGCCGCCGCAGTGGGTCAGGCGCAGATAGATGTCCTCATTGCACCGACCGACTTTCGTCAGCCGCTAGTGACGACGCTGCCGAATGAGCCGACATGGGTCAATCAGCTCTACGCCGATCTAACAACGAAGCTTGCCAAGCTGCCTATACCGCCGAACGCTCCGCTTTCTTCGACTGGAGAATAAGCGGCTCAGCCGGAGCCGCTGGTGTGGCTACGGATTTCGAGCGCGGTTGCCGTTCGGCACCGCACTGTTTTCGACCGGCGCTGAGGACAAGGCGTCAAGAAATCCGTCATCAAGACCGTATTGACCGAACCAGCCATGCCGCGTGCCCGTCAACACGCGGAGCATGTTGCCGCGCCCCAGAGGCAGGTTCGCCATAGGTCGCAGGCTTAGGTCGCGCAACAGCGCAATCATTGAGCTATCGGACTGAAACATCGGTGTCAGCCAGCGACTCCAGAACTGATAGATGCCGACATGCGCACGTCGTTGCTGTGCGTAGCCATGCAGCTGCATCTGCAGCCCATCGGGCAGACGCAGTGCATCGCGCAGCGCCAGCGCATCCAGCAGCGCCATATTGACGCCCTGCCCCAGCTGCGGGCTCATCGCATGAGCTGCGTCGCCGATGATCACGAGTCGGTCGCGGTGCCAGCGCGGCCCGAGGATGACATCGCGATAGCTGGCTACCGCCAGCGCGTCGTGCGCATCGAGTCCGTCCAACAACCTCGTGATCTCTGGCCATAGCGACTCGGCATGCGCCCGCCACGCCGGCATGCCGTTTGCTCGCCACGCGTCGATAGCATTCGCGCGCAGGCTCCAGAAGAAGCTCACGCGCGGCGTTGCATCACCCGGTCGCGTGCCAACCGGCAGCACGCCGATCATGTGGCGCGCCGACTGATAGCGCTGGCGTAGCTCGTCCGTCCACGCCCAGTCCGCTTCCGGCAGCAAACACCACAGCGCGCCCCATGGATACGGTGTGTCTACCTTGACCGCGCTGAGCGACGCGCGCAGTCGAGACGCCGACCCATCCGCTGCAACGACCAGATCGAACGGGCCATGAATTTTTCCGTGCCGGTCAGAGAGGATGCCGCGCTCGACCTCCACGCTGACAATTTCGCAGCCGGCACGCAGTGATTCGCCGCCTGCCCATGCCTGATGCAAGATCTCGAACAGCGCACCGCGCTGCAGGCCTAAACCAAACAGGCGCGTATCAAGGCCGGCGTAGCGCATATCCATTACGCCGCGCCTGCTCGGCAGGTCACCAAATAGGCGATGAATGCGCCGCCCGTGCGTCAACGCCTGTTTCAGCAAATCGAGCTGCCAAAGCGCCTGCAGGCCCGTCGGCTGCAGCAGGAATCCGGCACCTACCGGCCCTGGCTCCGACGCGCGCTCAAACACTTCCACGCGATGGCCATCGCGCGACAGCGCGAGTGCGGCGGCCTGCCCAGCCGTGCCGTAGCCAACGATGGCGACGTGCAGATGTTTCATGATCCGCGCCACACTGCCGGCACGGCCGATATCAGGTAGCTCAAGTGGCCCAGCGCTATACTCGCGTTCTTCACTTTTCTCATCGTCATCAATGAACCCAAACTTCCTCGATTTTGAGCAGCCTATCGCCGAACTGGAGGCAAAAATCACCGAGCTGCGACACGCCAGCCACGGCTCGGCGTTTCACATCGAGGAGGATATTGCCAAGCTGCGCGAAAAGCTCAAAAGCCGCACAGCGGAAATCTTCAAAGCGCTGACGCCGTGGCAGGTCACCCAGCTGGCGCGCCACCCCCAGCGACCCTACACCGAAGACTACATCGCCGCGATCTGCGATGAGTTTCACGAGCTTTCGGGCGACCGCGCATATTCCGACGATGCAGCGATCGTTGCCGGGCTTGGTCGCATCGATGGCCGGCCGGTTGCAATTATTGGCCAGCAAAAAGGCCGCGATACCAAAACCAAAATCCGCCGTAACTTCGGCATGCCGCGCCCCGAGGGCTACCGCAAAGCCCTGCGCATCATGAAGATGGCGGAGCGCTTTCGATTGCCGCTGCTGACCTTCATCGACACGCCGGGTGCCTATCCCGGCGTCGGCGCTGAGGAGCGAGGCCAGAGCGAGGCGATTGCGCGCAATTTGATTGAAATGGCGGAGCTGCGCGTGCCGATCATCTGCACCGTCATCGGCGAGGGTGGCTCAGGCGGCGCGCTGGCCATTGGCGTGGGCGACCGCACGCTCATGCTGGAGTACAGCACCTACTCCGTCATCAGCCCGGAAGGCTGCGCATCCATCCTGTGGAAAAGCGCCGACCGCGCGCGAGACGCGGCTGACGCGCTGGGCATCACGGCGCCGCGCTTGCTTGAGCTAGGGCTGATCGATCAGCTGATCAAGGAACCTCTCGGCGGCGCGCATCGCGATCCCGCCGACATGGCGCTGCGCTTGAGAAGCGCCCTGCTCACCCATCTCGATCAGCTTCAGCGCATCGATGTGCAAGGTCTGCTGGATCAACGCTACCAGCGCCTGCGTAGCTACGGCCGCTTCGAGGCGGCCTGAAATTTGCGCAAACTCTCGACGCGCGCATGAGCGAGTTCGTCACGTATCTGCACGAAGTGTTCGCGACGTTTGGACCGATCAACTCCAAACGCATGTTCGGCGGCCACGGCATCTACCATCAAGAGTTAATGATCGGCCTCGTCGCCGACGACACGCTGTATCTGAAGTGCGATGCAGAGTCTCGGCCACTGTTTGATGCGCGTGGTCTAAGTGCATTCGAGTACATCAAGAAGGGCAAAGCGATGCAGATGTCATACCTCACCGCACCCGACGACATTTTCGATGACCCAGACGATGCCAAGCTGTGGGCGACGCGGGCCTATCAATCCGCGCTGCGCGCACAAGCCGGCAAGAAGCCAAGCCAGGAATAGAAAAGGCGTCGATGCGCTACCCTACCTTAGGCTGCGGTTGCAAATGCACTGCGGTCACGTGAACAGTCTGCGTATGACTATTGATGCCGCGCCAGCGCCAGAGGATGCACAACAGCATTAGATCCACCGCCACCGCAAATACGCTGGCTTCAACGCCGAAGCTGCCACCGTTGTGCCAAGTCGGCACATCGAGCAACACCGGGCGCAACCAACCTTCATGCGTAAACCCGCTAACACCCATGCCAAACACGCTGCCCTGCAGCCAGTTCCAGCCGAAATGAATGCCAATCGGCAGCGCGAGACTGCCTGTGCGCAGATAGGCAAGTCCGAGCACACATGCCGCCAGCGCCAGCTCAATTGTGGCCACCACTTGGGTAACGCCGTCCATGCCTGGGTTGTCCCAGTGGCCGATGGCAAACACCAGCGCAAACACACTCTGCGCCACCCACGCGCCGCTGCCGGCCACGAGGCGTTGGAACAAGAATCCACGAAACAGCAGCTCTTCAAACAGCGCTACGCAGGCAAAAAAATACGTCCCCGCCAGCAGCGCGCTTAGGCTGCGGCTCGCTGAAAGCTCAACCTGCAGGCCACCGGTTGCCCACATCATGCCGACGGCCAAGGCCAGCGTTGTCGCGCCCAACATCACCCCTAGCCAGGCTTGTCGCGCCCAGCGCCCACTCAGCCGCAAGCCAACCTCGGCAAGCGACTGGCCACGCAGGCGTTGACACGCCCAGGTGACGGCCAGCACCAGCAGAACCGGCAGTGCCTCGAGCAAAAGCGAGTCGATACCCAATTGCGCTAACGCTTCCTTGATCGGCCTGTAGATGGGCCGCGTAAGAGCCAGGAGAGCGATGAAAATCAGCATCCACCAGCCGTTGCGCAGGCGCTTGTTCGCGTCAAACAGAATTCGCTTCACTCGCGTTGATCCCCAACTTTTTTAATGACGCCAGTCGACATGCTGGCTAGCAATCCCGATGACGCAGGGGCAGCCAACAGCCGCCCCCCGCCATGCATACCTAACCTTCGTCGCCGGCTTTCTGCGCCGCGTCTACGGACTCGGCATGGCGCGAGCGCCACTGCTTCGCCGCGTATTCGCCGTACCAGCGACCTTCGATCTGCACTAGCTCGTGCTCGCTAAAAATCGGCGAATCAAAAAGTACGACGGTCGCGCGAATTCGCGCTGTGTCGCCATCGACGCGGAGCACCTCAACTTTTAGTGAGTCGGCGATGGCGTCTAGATCAACGCCATACAGGCGCACTGCCTGTTTGGCCGCCGCGAGCAGCGGACTGGCGCGATTGAGCAGAGTCTCCAGCGGCATCGCCTTAAGCGCATCAAGATCGGTAACGCCCATGCCGCGCCCGGCGTCGAGCAACAGGCTAAGCGCATGCCGCATGGTGTTGGAGTCTAAGAAGTCGGTACGAATGGCCCACTTCTGCACGCCGGGCAGCGCTGCCTGCAGGGCGAAACGCTGCTCGTCCGTGAGTTTGCTATCAGGAGAGGTAAGCGCAAAGTTCATCGCACCAAACGCCATCATCAACGCGCCCGGGACCTGCGGACGCGCCTTCTCGAGTTCGGGCTCGATCTCCATCATCAGCTGCTCAACAGCGTCAGGCGCGTTAAAGCGCTGCATTTTCTCGGCGAACTCTGCGCGGTCGTCGTCACTGACGCTGTCGAGCTGACTTAGCTCATACATCAACTGCGCTTCTTCCCACTTCGAGGGCGGGAGCATGGCTTGCGCTAGCCCGAGCACGTCATCGGCGCGAAACAGCTGCGCTAGTGCCTCTAACTCGCGCGCTGGGTCGCCGATTATCGGCGCAGATTCAGACGACTGCGGCTTGGCAGCAGGGTCGGCATACACAATCCCAACGCTACCAATTAGTCCGGCTATCAAAAAGGTAAGCGACGTAAGCTTGGTGTTCATAGCTTGGCTCCAACGGATGGAGTGTTTAGTGTGATAGTGCTCCAGCACACTAAACAGTGCGGGAAGTCATGGGTTCCGCGCCGCCTGGCTGCTGCAGCGGCCGAACCGCACATCCGAATGCGCGGAAACGCTTGCGCGCCGACCCTGACTCTCGCAAAACTGACAACCCGCTCCGCCGACGACCTTATGCCAGGCACGCCCGATTACCCCCGCGATCTGACTGGCTATGGCGCGCATCCGCCGCACGCCGACTGGCCGAACCGCGCGCGCATCGCGCTGCAGTTCGTGCTCAACGTCGAGGAAGGCGGAGAAAATTGCGTGCTGCACGGCGATGCCGGCAGCGAGCAGTTTTTGGCGGAGATCATCGGCGCGGCCAGCTATCCATCGCGCCACATGAGCATGGAGTCGATTTACGAGTACGGCTCGCGCGTTGGCGGCTGGCGAATCTTGCGCGAGTTCGAGCGCCGCGGCCTGCCGCTGACCGTATTCGGCGTGGCGATGGCAATGCAGCGGCAGCCGCTGTTTGTGCAAGCGTGTATTGAGCAGGGTCACGAGATCGCGAGTCACGGGATGCGCTGGATTCACTATCAGGGCATGCCGCTTGATGAGGAGCGCGAGCACCT
>JBBSIY010000143.1:0-8253 GCA_038257785.1 Lysobacterales bacterium | reverse complement strand
TCACGTGCGAGCTTTTGCTTTGGCTTTTGACGTTGGGTCCCCTATGTGGCGGCGGCGGGGAGGTGGAAAGCCCGCAGGGAAGCGCGCATGGATGCGCGCTTGTTTGTTGTCAGCACACGGATGTGCTGTCAACAAACCCCGCCTCTCCGACGCGAACCGGCGGCTTCATCGCCGGCGCCACATCGGGGTCGCCTTTCTTTGGGTTACCTTTCTTTGGCGAAGCAAAGAAAGGTAACTCGAGCCCCGCTGAGGGGATCGAAACCCTGCGGGAAAAAAGCAACAGCGCGGAAAAGCGACCACTCCGTCCACAAACAAACAAACCAACCCCACATCATGCTCGCCAAACGAATAATCCCATGCCTAGACGTCCGCGACGGCCAAGTCGTAAAAGGCGTCAATTTCCGCGATCACGTCGTCATGGGCGGGATCGAAGAGTTGGCCTTGCGCTATCGCGATGAAGGCGCGGATGAGCTGGTGTTTTACGACATCACCGCAAGCCCAGAGGGCCGCAGCGTGGATCGCGGCTGGGTTGAGCGCGTGGCGCGGATGATCGATATTCCGTTTTGCGTGGCGGGCGGAATTCGATCAGTTGCAGAAGCCCGCGCCGTGCTGCATGCCGGCGCAGATAAGGTGTCGATTAATTCTCCGGCGCTAGAGCGTTCTGCCTTGATCAGTGAGCTGGCCGATGCGTTTGGCGTGCAGTGCGTGGTGGTGGGTGTGGACAGCCTGCGCGATGCCGATGGCGAGTGGCGGGTGCGGCAGTACACGGGCGATCCGACTAAGACAAAAGCCTTATGCAAGCGCACGCTTGATTGGGTCGCCGAGGCGCAGACCTTGGGAGCTGGCGAGATCGTCCTCAACTGCATGGGTACCGATGGCGTGCGCGGCGGCTATGACATCGAGCAGCTGCGCGCGGTGCGTGCAGTGTGTGCGGTGCCGCTAGTGGCATCCGGCGGTGCCGGTACTGAACAACACTTCGGCGATGTGTTTCAGCAGGCAGACGTGGATGCGGCGCTTGCAGCAAGCGTTTTTCACTCGGGTGCTATCCGTATCCCGGCATTGAAACTATGGTTGGCCAATCAGGGTGTGGAGATGCGTGATGGGCGTTGAGCCGTTGAGTGCTGCGCAGATGGATGCGCTGGCGTGGGACAAGCAAGGTGGGCTTCTGCCTGTCGTCGTGCAAGATGCTGATACGCGACGCGTGTTGATGCTGGGCTATATGAATCGCGATGCACTTGCGCAGACGCAGGCGAGTGGCCAGGTGACATTTTTCAGCCGCAGCAAGCAGCGCCTGTGGATGAAGGGCGAAAGCAGCGGTCACGTGCTCGACCTGGTGTCGATTGAGGCTGACTGCGATAGCGATACCTTGCTGGTCCAGGCGCGACCGCATGGGCACACGTGTCATCTAGAGCGAGCGAGCTGCTTTCCATCCGCACCCGCGGACTTCTTGGCAGAGCTTGATGCGCTGGTTGCGCAGCGTAAGCGCGATCTGCCCGCCGGAAGCTATACGACAAAGCTGTTTGAGGCGGGGGTTTTGAAGATCGCGCAGAAGGTAGGCGAAGAGGGTGTCGAAACCGCGCTCGCCGGCGCTGCGCAAGATGATCGTGCGCTGCTGGGCGAAAGCGCAGACCTGCTTTTTCATCTGCTTGTACTGCTGCGTTCGCGCGGGCTGTCGCTGGCCGATGCTGTCGATGTGCTGCGTGCGAGACATTCGGCGGCATAATCTGCCGATGAAAAATTCACGCCGACTGGCGCTGGGCGCATGCGCATTTTTCCTGCTCGCCGCCTCATCTGTTAGCGCAGCGGCTGTTGAGGTCAGCGGCGTTATTCGCGAGCGCTTGACCGACCAGCGCTCGGGTGATCATCGGCTAGGCGAAGGCATCGCAAACGTTTTGGTGTCGAATGGTGTGGAGCTGGCGCGCACTGACGCCCAAGGTCGCTATCGACTTAGTGTGCAAAGTGGCCAGACGGTATTTGTCATTAAGCCGGCTGGCTATGCGGAGCCACGCGATGCGCAGGGCCGGTCGCAATTTTGGCGTCACTATTTTCCGCACGGCTCTCCGACCCTGCGCTATGGCGGCATTGCGAAGACGCAAGCCCTGGCAAACGACTGGGACTTCTCCCTGCTTCGGCGTACCGATGCAGACGAACCGCTTGAAGTGCTGGTGTTCGGCGACCCGCAGCCAAAAACAGCCAAGCAGGCTGACTATTTTGACCGCGACATCATTTCACCGATCTTGCAGCAGCGCGGCGCTGAGCGCGCCGCAGATCTCGGGCTCACGCTGGGCGACGTGGTGCATGACGACCTTACGCTGCTGCCGGCGATCAAAGAATCTACCGAGCGGCTGCAGGTGCCGTGGTTGACCGCCCCCGGCAATCACGACCTTGATTTTGATGCTGCGCGTGATGAGGACTCGCTGCTCAGCTTTCGCAACGTGTTCGGGCCAGACACGCTGGCGTGGGAAGAGCCGCAGGGCACGTTCATCATGCTCGACGACGTCATCTATCCAGCGGAAGCGCAGCGCAACTATGTGGGCGGATTGCGCGAGGATCAGTTCACGTTTCTTGCGGCATATCTCGCCGCGCTGGATGTGTCCAAGCGGCTGGTTATCGGCGCGCATATTCCGTTTTTTAATCCGCGACCGGGACGTGAGACGTTTCGCCCGCGCGATCGCGACCGACTGTTCGAACTGCTGCGTCCGTTCAAACACGTGCTGCTGCTGACTGCACACGGCCACGTGCAGCAGCACTATTTTCATACTGAGAAGGACGGCTGGCGCGGCGATCAGCCGCTGCATGAATACAACGTCGGTGCGACCTGTGGCGGCTTCTGGGGCGGTGTCAAAGATGCCGAGGGCATTCCTGACGCACTGATGCATGATGGAACCCCGAACGGATACGCCTCGCTAACGATTACCCACGACGGTGCCTACGCGCTGCGCTGGCACGTCGCGCGTGACCCCGATCATCCAGGCATTGAACTGCATGCGCCCAAGGTCTTGCGACGCGGGGCGTGGCCAGCTGTGGGGCTGTTCGCCAACGTGCTCATGGGCACGGATGAGAGCGTCGTTGAGTATCGAATTGACGGCAACGAGTGGCAGCTGATGCAGCGTGTCTATGGTGCTGATCCGCGCGTGCTGGCGATCAATCTTGCTGACGATGCGGCGGATCAACCGAGCAGTGCTGATCGAATACCCGAAGCGGGTGCATCCGCGCACCTGTGGCGTGTGGCGCTGCCAACTAATCTGGAAGTTGGTGAGCACCTGGTCGAGGTGCGGACCATTGATCGTTGGCGCGGCGAACTGCGAGCAGCGACGCGCTATCGCTTGGTCGAGCCGGCTGAGTAAGTAGGCGCGCGGCAGTGTTTCAGGGCGGCGGCAGATGGGTGCTATCAGCGCTTAGCTCGCTGAACGTTTCTACGCGCAGATGATCATGTGCGCTTGCGCCAGTGCGCGGCGCGGGATAGTCCTGTCGGCGATCAACAAGGGCGGTTTGCATGCCAGCGTCGCGTGCCGCATCAAGCTCTTCCACAACGTCGGAAAGGAACAGCACTTCGCTGGATTTCACTGCCAGCTGATCGGCAATACGGGTGTAGCTGACAGCATCGCGCTTGCCGCCAACTGCGGTATCAAAATGACCGCTAAACAGCGGTAACAAATCGCCCGATTCGCTGAAGCGAAAAAAAAGCTTCTGCGCGCCTACCGAGCCTGACGAATACACGTAAAGCGTATGGCCATCTGCATGCCAACGGCGCAGCGACTCGGCAGCGTCGGGATACATATGCGCTTGGTATTCGCCTGTCTCGTAGCCGTGACGCCAGATCATTCCCTGTAGCGCCTTCAGCGCTGTGTGTTTGCGATCCTCAGCAATCCACTGCTGCAGCTGGGCAACGACGGCGTCGTCGTCAGCCGCGCCTGCTTCATCCGCGACGGCGTCTAGCCACTGGCGAACATCCGGCTCGTGGCCATGATCACGAACGAATGCCGGAAGCGCTTGCGCCGCGTAAGGAAACAGCACGTCTTTAACGAACGAAATGCTGCTGGTGGTGCCTTCGATGTCGGTGAGAATGATCGCCACGTGCTGCTCAGGCGGCTTCCAAACGCGGAAAGCGTTCGGCTATCGTTTCGCCGGTGAAATTGGCGACCCAGCCGGCGGCATTGGTAAAAATACGGATTGCGGTGAAGCTTGGCGCTGGGCCCATGTCGAACCAGTGACGTGTGCCAGCAGGCACGCCGATGAGATCGCCACGCTCGCACAAGATCTCCAGCACCTGATCGCCGATATGCAGGGTGAAGAGGCCGCTGCCGGCAACGAAAAATCGCACTTCGTCTTCGGCGTGCGTGTGTTCGCTCAAGAATTTCTGTCGCAGCGCGCCGCGATCGGGGTGCTCAGGGTGCAGGCTGATGACGTCAAACGACTGATAGCCGGCTTCACCCATCAGCCGATCAATCTGCTGTCGATAGGCCAATGTGATCTGTTCGATAGATGCATCCGTCGCGACGTCAGTGTCGGCACGCCATTGTTCAAAGCGAATGCCGTGACGCGCTAGCTCGGTGGCCATGTTTTCATGCTGATCGATCACCAGCGTCGGCGTTTGCGGGGCATCGTCGGAAAAAATGCGCAGTCGGCTCATAGGTTTGGCGGGTGGCGAGGGTGACTTATACGATTTGGTTGCGCAAACGACGCAAATCAAGCTCGCACTCGAGCATGAAGTCGATGGCTTCCAAATGACGCATGGCTTCTGCGCCATCGCGGCCCCAGGCATACAGCCCATGACCCGAAATCAGATAGCCCCAACGCAGACCTTTGGTGAACAAGACATCGACGGCATTGGCGAGCTCAGTCATGTCCTGACTGTTTTCCAACACCGGTAGATCGACGGCGTCTTCGTGCGAATCGTTGCCGGCTAGCGCCTTCAGCAGTTCGTAGCCTTCGAGCGCCACGTGGCCAGTGTCGCGATACAGCAGCGAGGCTACGGTTTGCGTTCGCGAGTGCGTGTGCAAGATGCAGCCGACATCGGCAAAACGCTGATAGATCTGCGTATGCAGCAAGGTTTCTGCCGATGGCCGCTGCTCGGTGGCGACCGGGTTGCCTTTCATATCAACGGTCATGAAGTCAGCTTCCGTCAGCCGTCCCTTGTCACGGCCCGAAACGGTGATGGCGGCGTGGCGCTCGTCGATTCGCATGGAAAAATTGCTGCTCGTCGCTGGCGTCCAGCCGCGCGCAGCAAGGGTGCGGGTGAGCTCAATCAGCTGACGGGCGCAGTCGTGAAAGCGTGTGGCGGAGAAGGGCAGAGTGACCATGCGCCAAGTTTACCCGAGCGAAGTTCATCCCAGCACGATGGATTGATCAGCCGCGAACGACGCGGTGCTCCAGCCATTTGATGAGCTCGGCAGTAGGCATTGGCCGCGCCAAGAGATAGCCCTGCATGACGGTACAGCCGATAGCGCATAGACGCCGGCGCTCTTCCTCGTGTTCGACACCCTCGGCAACCGTGTCGAGGCCAAGGTCGCGGCTTAGGGAAAAGATGTTGCGCACCATCACATCGTCGCCATGCTGCAAAGGCGTTACGAAGCTGCGGTCAATCTTCAACGATTTGATGGGCAGCTGACGCAGGCGGTCTAGCGATGAGAACCCCGTGCCGAAATCATCCAGACAGAATTCGGCACCGCGCTCAACGAGACGCCGCATCGTGGGAACGACCCCGCTCTCGTGGCTGGCCACCAAGCTTTCGGTGATTTCTAGACGCAGCGCGCCGATGGGCAAGCCCGCGGCATCGACAGCTGCGAACAGGTCCGACTCGATATCACTGTCCAAAAACTGCCCAATCGACAAATTGACGCTGCAGCGCAGGCCCGCGTGACGGGCGCGCAAGTCTGCCAAATCGCGGCAGGTATGGGCGAGCACCGCACGCCCCAAAGCGCTAATCAAACCTGCTGATTCGGCGAGGCTGATGAACTCTTGCGGTGACATGGCGTCACCTTCGTGGGTCCAGCGACAGAGCGCTTCCAGTCCCAGTACGTGGCCGTTGCTGCCGTCGATCATCGGCTGAAACCACACAGTAAGATCGTCATGGGCAATGGCCAAGCGAAGCGCGTGCTCTATCCGAAGTTGGCGCGCGGCGTCGGACTGCATGCTGTCGCGGAATACCGAGAGGCGGGTGCGGCCGCTGCGCTTGCCAGCGACCAGAGCAAGATCGGCGTGGCGCTGCCAATCGTGGACGGTCATGCCGGCGACGCCTTCCGCTATGCCCGCTGACGCGCTCAGATTGACAACGCGCCTGTCGAGGTTGAGCGGTAGCGAGATTTCGTTTTGCAGCTTGCCGAAAAAGCTGCTCGCGTCGGCTGCCTGCAGGTTGAACAGGAGCAGCGCAAACTCGTCGCTGCCCAGCCGTGCCAGCGTGTCGCCCTCGCGAAGCAGGGCGCGAAGCCGTTTGGCGATCTCGCACAGCGCCGCGTCGCCCGCCGCGTGACCTAGACCATCGTTGATCAGCTTGAAGCCATCAACGTCGATCAGCATGAGGCTGATCGATATATGCGGATGACTGCGGATGTGATTCAGCGCCTGCGCCAGTCGTTCGCTCAAGTAGCGGCGATTGCCTAGCCCGGTCAGCGGATCGTGTGTGGCGACATACTCGAGCCCACGTCGATGGGTGCTGACTTCGATGTGCAGCGCCATAACGTGTTGCGCGATGGCGTCAACGCGCGCATTGCCGGAGTCGATCCACCCAGACGCGCCCTGGCTGCTGTTCGTTGCCTGCTCAATGACCTGTTCAAGCGCGCTGAGGCCATCGTTAGGCCTGCTGCGGTCCCGCCAGCGCCCGCCGAGTTCGGCTGCGCCAAGGTAGGTCGCGGTCGTCACGCCGACGATGGCAATGGTTGCTGCGCTGACGTTTGCTACCCATGCGGCGCAGAGCAGACCGAGCACGACCGCTGCGAGCGCGGCGAACAGCAAAACTCGCTGCATTGAGTGGGGCGACTTTGGACGCATTAGAGCCGCCTTGAAATGATCATTTGGTTCACGGTCACGGTCACGGTCACGGTCACGGTCACCATCACAATGACGGTAACTGGGATGTTGATGATTCGTTGGCCAGCGTGCTGAGGACGCGCTCCAGAGTTGCCATCGCTACCGGCTTCGATATGTAGTCGTCCATACCCGCCGCTAGGCAGCGCTCGCGTTCACCGGGCTGCGCGTGCGCGGTGACCGCCACAATACGGAGCTCACGCTGCGGCCAGCGTTCGCGGATTCTTTGTGCCGTTTGATAGCCGTCGAGATCGGGCATCTGGCAATCGAGCAGCACCAAGTCAAAGTGGCTGTCGGCCAACCTCTCGATGGCCTGTAGACCGCTCTCCGCCGTCTCACTTTGCACGCCCAGCGAGGCCACCTGCATTTCGAGCAGTTCCCGATTCATAGCGATGTCGTCGACCACCAGCACGCGTATGCCGGCGGAAAGTGGCGCGCTATCCGGCTCGTCCAAGGTTTGCGCAAGCGTTGAGGGGTCGGCGAACTCAAGCGGCAGGTGGACGCAAAACGCCGAGCCGACGCCGAGCGTGCTCTCCACCGTGATGCGCCCCTCCATCGTCTTCACGATCTCATTGACGATGGCGAGACCCAGTCCGGTGCCGGCGAAGCGCCGACTAATTTGCGAGTCCACCTGATAGAACGGCTCGAAAATACGCGAGAACTGGTCGGCTGGAATGCCAATGCCGGTGTCACGGACGCGCAGAATTAACGCGAAGTCCTCGGTATCAGCAAGCTCCAGCACGACTTCGCCTTTCTGGGTGAACTTAAGCGCGTTGCCGACCAGCCCCATCATGATTTGCCGGACCCGAGCACGATCGCCAACCCGCGCTCCGTGCAGGTCGCGCGGCATCTCGACGCGCAGACCAATTTGACGTGAGTCGGCTAGCGGCTGCAGCGCCCCGCAGACCAACTGCGCCTCTGCAGCGACATCGAACGGTGCCAGCTGCAATGCCAATCCATGCGACGCTTGGCTCAGCTGCAGGATATCGTCCACCAGTGACAGAAGGGCATGCGCCGCACCGAGCTGAGTCTTCAGCAGGCCACGTTGCGAGTCGCTTAAAGGCTGCGAGCGCAGCAGGAGCTCGGTGGTGCCGATAATGCCGTTGAGCGGCGTGCGAATTTCATGGCTGGTGTTGGTCAAGACCCGCGTTTTTGCCTCCGCCGCCTGCCACGTCGCGGTCATCGCGTCCTGCAAGCGCTTGGTCTGCTTATCAAGATAGCTCTCGC
>JBBSIY010000142.1:0-8255 GCA_038257785.1 Lysobacterales bacterium | reverse complement strand
TCAACCTCGAATTATCCCACAGCCACGCCGTAGGCGTTGGCTGTGGGACGTGCGTAGCCGGGAAAGCAACGGCTCGCCGGGTATCATCCGTCTTTTTCAGGCGCAGTGACGGTAACAAACTGACTTACCTCGCCGCGCCGAACCAGCAGCATGACTGGCTGCCCGGGCTTCACGCTTTTCAGCGCTGAGTTCAGCTGCTGCACGCTACCAACGGGTTTACGCGCGGCCATCAGCACCACATCACCAGGCTGCAAGCCAGCTCGCTGCCCTGCGCTGCCCACTATCCGCGTGATCACAACGCCTTCGCCCTCGGGCAGCTCAAGCGCCGCCCGCTGCTCGCCATCTAAATCTTCGGCGACCAAGCCCAAGGAATTGCCGGCGGCCGCTGCGGCATCTGCGCGCTTAGCCGCTGCTAGCATCTGCGGCCGCTCAAGCTCACCTATGGTGACCGGCACCTCAATCGTGGCACCGTCGCGGAAGACCTTAACCGTTGCGCGCGAGCCTGGCGTCGTGGCGCCCACGATCGGCGGCAAATCACCCGATCGAGATATCTCTCGGCCATCAAATGCGAGGATCACGTCACCGCGTTTGAGACCCGCCTTTTGCCCGCTCGAATCAGCCGAAAAGCCGGTGATCAGCGCGCCGCCTGGCCGCGGTAGGCCCAGCGCCTGCGCGTCATCACGACTGACTTCCTGAATGTTTACGCCCAATAAGCCGCGCGAAACAAACCCTTTCGACTTCAGCTGCTCAACCGCGTTCATGGCAACCTCAATCGGTATCGCAAAGCTGACGCCCATAAAGCCGCCAGTGTTAGAAAAAATCTGCGAATTGATACCAACCACGCGCCCTTCTGTGTCCATCAAAGGGCCGCCAGAATTGCCCCGATTGATCGCAACATCGGTCTGGATAAATGGCACGTACTGCTGGCCCGTCGCCTGTGAGGTGCGGCCCACAGCGCTCACGATGCCCGCCGTCACGGACTGTTCGAAGCCAAACGGCGAACCGATCGCCACCACCCACTGACCACGCTTTAGCGCCTTCGAGCTGCCCAGCTGCAGCGCCGGCAAGTCCTGGGCATCAATTTTCAGCAATGCGACATCGCTGCTTTCATCACTGCCGACAACGCTCGCCACCAGCTCCCGGCGATCCGACAGACGCACATAGACCTCATCCGCACCATCAACGACGTGGTGGTTAGTCAGCACAAAGCCGTCAGCGCTGATGATGAAGCCGGTCCCCATCGATACGCTGTCACGCGGGGCCTGCGGCATGCCTGGCTGGCCAAAAAAACGGCGGAATAGCTCGGGCATTTCTTCAGGATCGCCGCCCGGCTCCATTTGCATCGATTGAGCCGTTTTTGTGGCCGAAATATTGACGACCGCAGGGCTGGCTTCGTCCACTAGCTCGGTGAAATCGGGCAGCGCCGCAATCGCCTGCGCGCTGGGTATTGCCACGATTACGGCAACGATCAAACGCCGGAACACAGTAGTAATCACGATGAAGCTCCTCGCGTATTCAACAATAGGTCTCAAGAATTTGCCGCAGTTCGTGAGCGGTTAGCTCAGCTGTCACTAGTCCGAATCGACCGCGCACGACACAGTCCAGAAGCACGGCGTTTAGATAGGAACAGTCCGCCGAAAGTTCCTGCCGCCGCCCCCAGCGCGGTTCCGATATCGACCTGCGCATGCGATTGCAAAGCAAGCCACCAGCCGCAAAGCGCACCCGCGAGCAGACCAAGCATCGGCAAGCCGTATCCGCGCAATGCTTCGTTGCGCAGAGTTGATTCATCAAGCGACAGCATAGCCATATCGCCCTTCATCAGCTGACCATCCACCTGCGCTTGAGGAAGACTGATTTCAACCGCATTCGAGGGGAAAAGTGCGCAGCGCCCCCCACATCCCAAGCAGCCGCTGCAGCGATCCTCAGCGACGACCAGCATCACGGAATCGCTATTGACCGCACTAACTCGGCATCGACGTGCAAGCGTCAAGGCCGCACCGGCACCCCGCGCGCAAAGGGCACCACGCCCTGAGCAAAGCGCTCAATCGTGGCCGCTGGCGCATCACCCATCGCGATAATCTGACTGCCGTGCGCCACCCGGCCATAGGCGTTAAGTGCACCACGACTAAGCAAGCCAGACAGCGTTGGCTCGGCAGCCACCAGTGGCTCAACATAAACTGATACGTGCGCAACTCCATCGGAAAAAAATAAATGCGCCGCAGCACCACCGGCAACAACCTGCGGCGCAAAGCCTTCTGGGACGTCGAGCACTCGCCAAAGTGCGGGCTCTGACGACGCGGCGCTTGCGCGCGCGACGGCATCCTGCAGTGCACCCTCTCCGCTGCCGAATGCTGGGTCTGCGGCGCTGGAGCGATTCGGAAGCCCTGCTTCGGTTTCGAGCGCCGTAAACATCAGCTGCTCCACCGCTCGGCCATCCGAACCCATCGTCACCGATTTCAGCAGCAGCGCGCTGCGGACATCGAGCCAGAGGCGATAGCCGTAGCGAAACCCGTCATGCGGGCGAATTTCAATCACTTGCGCCTGCCTTCCAGCAACGCGATCCTGCGCGCCGAGCAGCACGTCATAGTGCGCAGGAGGTGGCTGCTTCGACCTCGGTATAGCTGCAGTCACACTCGACGTGCTCGGCCACAGCGACACACCGCTACCCACCGCCAAACGCAGCGCGCCATTCTCGGTGGCCGCTTCTATGCTTTCACCGCTCACGCTATAAAGCCGCGACTCGCCTTCTGCTCCGCCAGCAGCCGGCCGATGCTCAATACGCAAGGTGTCGAGCTGACCATCTCGAAGAAATACAAAGGTGCCGCTAAACGCGCTAGACGCCAGCGCGCTGTTCATTCTCGCCAGCCATTCTTCAGCTGGGATCGATGCGTCTGGCGCAACTTGCGGGCGGGTCAATCCATTGCCGCTAGAAGCTTCAGTAGCGCTCTGCGCCGGCTGCGCGCACAGCATTCCGGGCGCAACACTCAGCGCAATGGTCAGCGCTAGGGTGTGCCGCCATTGGGTCTGTCGGCCCATATCAGGGTGACGGTGACTCGCTTGCCGCGGGCAGCATGGTCCAAGGCCGAACCGGCGCCACTACTGGCACCAGAGGCAAATAGCTGACATTACCGCTGCTGCGCACTGCTGCGTTGTGGCGCAGCAAATAGGTTTGCAGCTGCGGATCAAGCCGCAGCGCTGGCGTTAGCGAGCGAGCGTCAGTGGTCGCCGCGACCGTCTGCGTAACCCGTCCAAGGTTAGGCCGCAAATCGCGCTCGGTTAGCGAAGACGCTGCTACCAAGGCCGCCGGTGCAGGCGCTTGTCCCGCGATCGCCGGTGATTCTGACTGACTAGGTGTTTGCTCCTGCCCCAGCGGAACGGCCAGCAAGGCAGCAACGGCCACTGAAGCGGCAACCGCAAACCCACCGACCCAGCGCAACATCTGCCCACCCACAGCAGCGCGGCGCGGCGCGGCCTCGTCTGCGATGGCTTGCGATATTGTCAAAGCGAAATCGGCGCGCAGGGCGCCCGAGGTTTCCCGCCGCATACAGGCACGCGTCGTATGCCAGCGCGACCAGCTCACGCACAGCTGCTCATCCGCGCCGAGGCGTCGCAGCAAAAAGCGCGCGCGCTGATTATCCAGCTCGCCGTCAATCAGCTCGGAAAGCTGTTGCTTGATGTCATTGGAGGCGTTGAGGTCATTCATGGGCAGATCCACTGTTGTCGAGCAAAGGACGCAGCTGCTCGTCGATAGCCTCGCGAGCGCGGAAAATTCGCGATCTCACGGTGCCGATGGGACACCCCATCGTTTCGGCGATTTCTTCATAACTTAAGCCATCGACTTCGCGCAGCGTGATTGCCATGCGCAGCTCGTCTGGTAGGGCTTGGACAGTGCGGGTGACCGTTTGTTCCACCTCTTGACGCATCAATTCGCGTTCCGGTGTGTCGGTGTCCCGCAGGCGGCTTCCGGCGTCGTACTGAACGGCGTCGCTTGCCTCGATGTCATCGGTCGGTGGACGCCGACCCTGCGATACCAGCCAGTTTTTCGCCGTATTGACCGCAATTTTGTATAGCCATGTATAGAACTGGCTATCGCCGCGAAAATTGCCCAGCGCGCGATAGGCGCGAATGAAGGACTCCTGCGCAACGTCCTGCGACTCGCTCCAGTCGTGGATATAGCGGGTGATCACGCTGGTCAGGCGATGCTGATACTTAAGCACCAGCAGGTCGAAAGCGCGCTTGTCGCCCTGCTGCACGCGCAACACCAGCGCTTGATCGAGTTCGTTCTCGCCCATCTGGGCCACATCTCCACAGGTTGGGCAGTCATCATGACCGCGTTACGACCGGCCCGACGCCGCAAAGTTCACTATTGATTCACGGCGTTTGCGGGTCTCAGCGACGGCACCGCGTTTGACCATCGCACAAGGCTGACCGGATCATAGCTGCTTGCCGCTCGTTTAGCGGCGTCCCGGAAGGAGTGCCCCGATGTTTGACGGACTGCGATTTCGCCACTGGAAGCACGAGCTGCGTGCCGACCGGGTATTGATCCTCTCGCTGGACCGCGCTGAGGCCAGCGCCAACACTTTGGCTCGCGCCGTGCTGGAGGAGCTCGACACCGCGCTCGAGCGCATCGCAATTGAGAAACTTGCGGGCGTGGTGTTCTGCTCAGCCAAGCCCGCCGGCTTCATCGCCGGTGCTGACATCAAGGAGTTCGTTGAATTCGACGCTCAGGGCACGGTGATGGAGTCAATTCGCTACGGTCAAAACGTGTTCCAAAGAATTGCCGAGCTGCCCTGCAAGACGGTCGCCGCCATTCATGGCCACTGCATGGGCGGAGGGACTGAGCTAGCACTGGCGTGTCGCTATCGCATCGCCAGCAGTGATGACAGCACGCGCATCGGATTGCCTGAGGTAAAGCTCGGCATCTATCCCGGCTGGGGCGGCAGCGTTCGTTTGCCGCTTTTGGTCGGCGCGCCTGCGGCGATGGACATGATGCTGACGGGCCGCGCGCTGTCTGCAAGCAGTGCGCGTGCGATTGGCTTGGTCGATAAGGTGACCGAGCCTGCGCTGCTGCTCGACGCTGCCGTTGAGCTGGCCAAACGCGGCACAGCGCGCCCGCTCAAGCAGCGGCTCACCGCTTGGGCGACCAATCTATGGGTCACGCGGCAGGCTCTAGCTCCGATGCTGACCAAGCAGGTCGCTCGCAAAGCGCGCAAGGCGCACTATCCCGCGCCGTTTGCGTTGATCGATACCTGGCGTCGCAGCAGCGGCGGCACGCGCAAGCGACTGGCCGCCGAGGCCAAGTCGGTGGTCAAGCTGTCGCAAACGCCGACGGCGCGCAATCTGATTCGCGTGTTTTTTTTGCAAGACCGACTGAAGTCACTCGGCGGCAAAGATCATGCTATTCAGCACGTGCACGTCGTTGGTGCGGGCGTGATGGGCGGCGACATTGCCGCATGGTGCGCGCTGCGCGGCTTTGAGGTGACCTTGCAAGACCGCGAGATGAAGTTCATCGAGCCGGCGATGGCGCGCGCAGCCACCTTGTTTGAGCGCAAGGTCAAACGTACCGACAAGCGTGCTCAAACATCAGCCCGGCTGAAAGCCGATGTCGAGGGATCTGGCGTTGCAAACGCTGACCTTGTGATCGAGGCCATCTACGAAAATCTCGATGCCAAGAAGGCTTTGTTCGCTGGCGTTGAGGCAACGCTCAAGTCCGACGCGCTGCTGGTGAGCAACACCAGCTCAATACCGCTGACCGACCTGCGTGTCGATCTTAAAGATTCAGCGCGGTTCGCAGGGCTGCACTATTTCAATCCGGTTGCGCTGATGCCGCTGGTGGAAATCGTTCGCCATGCCGGCATGAGCGCGGAAACAGAACGCCGGCTTGCCGCTTTTTGTAAGGCAATCGACAAGCTGCCGGTGCCCGTGGCAGGAACGCCGGGATTCCTCGTCAATCGCATCCTTGCGCCGTATATGCAGGAAGCCATTCTGTGTTTCTCAGAAGGCATTCCTGGCCCGGTGATCGACCGCGCCGCGCTTGCCTTTGGTATGCCGATGGGGCCGATTGAACTGGTCGATACGGTAGGACTGGATGTCGCGGCCAGCGTCGGCAAAATCATGGCCGAGTTTCACGGCCAGGCGTTGCCTTCGGCATTCACCGTTGCCGAAGGCCGGCGCGGGAAGAAAGACGGACAAGGTCTGTATCGCTGGGAGAACGGCCGCGCCATGAAGCCGGAAGTGCCGAAAGACTATCGCGCGCCAGACGATCTCGAAGACCGCTTAATTCTGGCGATGTTGAACGAAGCCGTCTCGTGCCTACACGACAAGGTGGTTGAAGACGCTGACCTATTGGATGCCGGGGTGATCTTTGGCACCGGCTTCGCGCCATTTCGCGGCGGCCCGATTCAGCACATCAAGACCGTTGGCGCCGCCAGCCTGAAGGCCAGGCTAGAGACGCTGGCCAGCCGCCACGGTCCGCGCTTTGCGCCACGCCCGGGCTGGGATGCTTTGAGCTAGCAGAGTGACTAATCCGTCCGGCAGCCGCAGGCAGCGGGTGCCAGACGGGCTTGAATCCTTACCTCACATCGTATGGGTCGGCTTGTCCGACCCCAGCATGCCGGCAAGCTGGGTTTCGACCTTGCCGCGCACTTGTTCGCCTTCCACCGTATCGTTGAACTGCACCCCGATCCCGGCCGTGCGGTTGCCCTGCGCACCCTGCGGCGTGACCCAGCAGACTTTGCCTGCCACGGGCAGCCGCTCTTTGTCATCGGGCAGGGTCAGCAGGATGAACACCTCATCGCCGAGTGTATAGCGCCGAGTGGTAGGCACAAAAATGCCGCCGCCTTTGATGTAGGGCATGTAGGCGTTGAGCAGCGCGCCTTTGTCTTTGATCGCCAACGACAGAATGCCCTGCCGCGCCATTGCTCCGCTCATTGCCGACTCCCTATGCTTCAACAAGACCCGTGGTTCAACAAAAGCATCGCTTCAAAAAACCCTGCGATTCAAACCAGCATACAGCCTAAAATTTCGGTTCAAGCAGCTTCGATTTCGTCTCTATAGTCGCACCGCAGCGGTCCAATGTTGCAGCAGTCCGAGCAACAGCAAATCAGCGCGAAGTGGCGACTCGAGCAGGGTTCTCACCCGATTGGCCTCATCGAACCAAGCGGCTAGCTTGGAAAAATCGCCGACAGCGGTCAAGCCCACGCGCGCCAGACTCGGATCGTCGATGCTGCCAAAACGCTGTCGGGCCAAATCGCGCGCCGTCGTGGCAGCGAAGCGAAGCCGCTCAGCAGCGGACTCATCGGACCAGCGCATGGCGACCGCCAGCGGTCTCTCGCGCCCTGCAGCCAGCGCGGCCAAATCACGCTGAACTTCATGCCGTAAAGCAAGCGTTTGGTCGCTCACATAGCGCAGGGCAAGCCCCGGATTGCCTTCTGCTGCCTGCAGAGACTCATCGATAACCCCTGTATCCACGCTTTGAGCGCGCATCCACGCGCGCGCCTCATCCGCCGGCGGCAACCCCACGTCAATGCGCTGACAGCGACTGCGAATGGTCGCCGGTAAGCGTCCCGAAAATGCGGTTACTAAAACTAAATATCTGTTGGGCAAGGGCTCTTCTAGGGTTTTCAGTAGGGCGTTGGCCGCCGCCCCCTTCATCATATCGGCCGGCTCAATCACCGCGACCTGCGCGCCGCCGAACTGCGCAGTTAGCGAAAACCATTGCCCAAGTTGGCGAATCTGTTCGACCAGAATTTCGCTGCGAAGCTTGCCAGTTTTCTCATTAAGCTCGATCCCTACATCGCGAATGTCCGGATGATTGCCAGCGAGAAACAGTTGACAGCCGCGACAGCGGCCACACGCCATCGCCGACGCATCGCTGGGATGCGTGCAGATCAGCCGTTGCGCCAGCGCATGTGCCAGATCACGCTGACCAAGCCCCGCCTGACCGGTCAGCAGCAGCGCGTGACCCAGCCGACCTGCGGCGAGCGGCCCGCCCAAGTGCGCCCATGTGCGCTGTAGCCAAGGGGCCAGGGTCGCCGTCACGGGCGGTCGCAATAGCTCAGGACCGCCTCGGACACGGCAGCCGCGACCGACTCCATGGACAGCGATGCATCGATGATGCACCAGTGCCGCGGATCAGCTGCGGCGCGCTGTCGATAGACGCTGCGTACCCGCTCAAAAAAGTGCTCGGGCTCGCGCTCAATTCGATCGACCGCTTGCCCCACAGCTCTGGCGCGCGCGCGCGCGAGGCCGTCGAC
>JBBSIY010000141.1:0-8278 GCA_038257785.1 Lysobacterales bacterium | reverse complement strand
GCGCTGCCGTCTGGCCGGCGAAATTGTCGCCGTCGATGTCGGCGGCACCTATCGCCTAGAAACAAGCCTAGAAGAAACCGAGCTGCCGCCATGGTGGAAGCTGCTCGGCGAACTGTTCGGCGTCGCGCGCCGACCCGGCCTCAAGCAGATCCTGCTGCGCTCCGGCATGGTCAATTCCGAAGCCACCTCACAGCGCCGCCGCAAGCAAACCAAGCTGCTGATTAAGCCCAAGCTCGACGGCATCGAGCTACTCGACTGGCGCTCGTACGACCGCACCGTTGAGCTCGGCTATGAACATGCGAGGAAGCAGTTAAGCGCCAGCCACGATTAGGTTTGTAGGCGCGACGCAGCTGGGCCGACATTCATCTATCGAACGAATCACCCAGCTGCGCAGATGCGCTGTCGCTACAGCGCGCCGACAAATCCAATCTTCGCCACGCCGACGTTCTTTGCGACAGCGAGCACATCGGCTAGCACCTGATACTCGGCGTCTGGGCTCGCCTCAATTTGCAGAGTTGGCTGGTCGGCGATGATCTTGCCCAGCGTCTCAATTTGCAGCGACGCCTCGAGAGCCGCCCGAGGCAGCGGAAGATTGTTCCAAAAGAGCGCGCCGCTGCCGTCGATGCGCAGATTGATCGGCGCAGGCGGATCAGGCTGCGGAATGACCGGTCCCTTTTGCGCTAGATCAATGGGAATTTCGAAGGAGAGCAGCGGCGAAGTCACCATGAAAATGATCAACAAAACTAAGAGCACATCGATCAGCGGCACGATGTTCATATCGCTCTTGCTCGAAGCGAGGGCTACTGCACTGAAAGCCATGGTGAAGACCTCCGTATAGACCGCATGATGGCGAATTTGCGCCACGCGAAACTCGCCAGAGCTGACGACGATCTAAGCAATCGCGCTGCTGCTTGCGCCGTCGCCTTTGAGGCTACTCTCTAAACCGCACGCTTACGAGTGGGCAGCCGCTTGATCGGAATCCTGACTTATGAAACGTAGCTATCGCGATGTGAGCTACCGCAGCAAAAACTTCAGCAGGGCATCGGCGAATTTGCCGTACGGCGGCTTGAAAAACTTCATCGCCGAGAAGCGCGCCTGACGGAACACGGGCTTCTGTTTGCTGAAGGTCATGAAACCGAAATGACCGTGATAGTGGCCCATGCCGGACGCCCCGACCCCGCCGAACGGCAGGCCGTCCTGCACGATGTGCAGCACGGTGTCATTGATGCAAACGCCGCCAGCAACCGTGCGCTGAAGCACACGCTCAATCCGCGCCTTATCGTGATCGAAGTGATACAGCGCCAGCGGGCGGTCGTGCTGATTGATGTAGTCGATAGCCGCATCAACGGATGCGACGCTCTTAATTGGCAAAATCGGGCCAAATATTTCATCACGCATTAGCGCGCTGCTGTCGGGCGGATCGAGGACCAGAGTAGGAGCGATGCGCCGCTGTGCTTCGGCCTGTGCCGGATCAACCGGCACCAGCTCGATGACCTCACAACCCAGCGCGCGGGCTTCGTCTAAGTAGCCGCGCAGGCGGCGGTACTGAGCTTCGTTGACGATGCTGGTGTAGTCGCTGTTGCCGTCGATCTTCGCGTAGCGCGCGGCAACGTCGACCTTCAGGGCCTCAACCAGCGCTGCCTGCTCGTCCTTCTGCACCAGCAGATAGTCGGGTGCGATGCAGGTTTGTCCGGCGTTGAGCCATTTGCCCGCTGCGATGCGTGACGCTGCGGTCGCCGCGGAATAGCCGGGCGCGATGATGCAGGGCGATTTGCCGCCAAGCTCCAACGTTACCGGCGTTAGATTAGGCGCGGCAGCCGCCATCACCTTGCGGCCGACGGCGGTTGATCCAGTAAAGAACAAATGATCAAACGGCAGCGCGGCAAATGCACCAGCAACGTCTGCGCCACCCAGCGCAACAGCGACCCGATCAGCGGGAAAAACGCCGCTCAGAAACTCAGCAAGCCACTGCGAGGTGCGCGGGGTGATCTCGGAAGGCTTGAGATACACATGATTGCCGGCAGCGATCGCCGTTGCGAGCGGCATGAGCGCTAGATTGACCGGGTAGTTCCACGGCGAAATAACGCCGATCACGCCGAGCGGCTGAATGCGAATTTCGGATCGTCCCGGTGCGAATAGGATGTCCAGTGGCGCGCGCTGCGTACGCATCCAACGCGTCAGGTTGCGGCTCATGCTGTCGATTTCGTGCAGCACCGTCATGCCATCCGACAGCAGCGTTTCGTGCGTGGATCGGTGGCCGAAGTCGGCGCTGATGGCGGCTGTCATCGCCGGTAGGCTTGCCTTGAACGCGCTGCGCAGGCGCTTGAGGTCATCAAGCCGCTGGGCGCGATCTGGCACATTGGCCGCTTGAGCGGCGCGCAGCTTGGCAAGCGTGGCTGGGAGGGAATCGATAGGAGTTTGAGCGGGTGTATTCATGCGGCCGAGTGTAGCCCCGCAAGGCAGCATTTGCGCGGCAGCGGCGACAGCGTTCATCCTTGGCGCAGCCTCGTTTGATGGTCGAATGCGCTGCGGCGAGCAATGAAACCGAAGCTGGATTGCCACGCCACCTGCGGCGGATCGCAATGAGCCCATGGCATACGTTGGTGATTGCAGGAAACTATCAGCTCGTCAGTGCGAGGCTTGCTTCAGGGTCGTGGCAATCCAGAAGGCGTACGCAGGATCGTGCGATGGGGCAAGGATTCCGCGCGGCGTGGATTGCCACAGCGCCTATGGCGCTTCGCAATGACGAGCTTTTTGTTTTCGCTTATCAGTGGCCTGCGTGGCGTGCGTGAGAGAGGCATCGAGACGCGCAAAACGCTGGCAAAGGCTTGACGACTCCGCTGCGCTGCTTGACCGTGTCGGCCATGAATACTGATCCCGCACTAGAAACGCTATTTTTGCCGCTGCGCGAGGGCTATCTGCGTTGGCCGAGCGAAGCTGCGCTGTTGCTGAACGCGCGTGACGGTTGGCCACTGCATCAGCAGCTAACGCCTGGTCTTTTGTGCGAGCAAGGCTTCAAGCCGGAGTTCGATGCGCTGCAGCGATCCGGTGTAAGTGTCTTACAGCGAATTGAAAAGGACGCGCGCTTTGCCCTAGTGCTGGCGCTGCCACCGCGCAATCGCGAAGCCGCACGCGCGCTGTACGCCCGCGCAATGCGACACCTTGTCCCCGGCGGGGTGCTGATCGTCTGCCAAACCAATAGCGAGGGCGCGAAGTCAGGCGAAATCGATCTGTCGCGTATTGCAGGTGCGCTGACCGTGCTCAGTAAAAACAAGTGCCGCGTATTTTGGACGCGGCCCAACGAGCCGCGCGATGAAGAGCAGATTGCGCAGTGGGCGAAGCTAGACGTGCCGAGGCCGATTCTGGATGGGCGCTTCGTCAGTCGACCAGGTGTATTTGCGTGGGATCGCATTGATCGCGCGTCGCAGCTGCTGGTCGACCAGCTGCCATCAGACCTAACGGGTCGCGCGGCTGACTTCGGTGCTGGGTTCGGATTCCTTTCCAGCCAATTGATGACCCGCTGTGCAGGCATCCGCGCACTGGATGTGATTGAGGCGGATACACAGGCGCTCGACTTAGCGCGCCTGAATCTCGCCGCATTCGATGATCGTGTTGCGCTGCGCTATCAATGGCATGACGTAATGCAGGGCGTGGCTGACCGCTACGACGTGATCGTCTGCAATCCGCCGTTTCATGCGCAGCAGGGGGCTGAACGACCTGATATCGGTCGGCGATTTATCAGCGCCGCCGCCGATGCGCTTAATCCGGGAGGACGACTCTGGATGGTCGCCAATCGTCATCTGCCTTACGAGTCGGTGTTGAACGCGGCGTTTGGCGAAGTGCGCGTGCACGCGCAGCAAGATGGCTTCAAAGCGATCGAAGCCATCAAGGCCGTTGGGAGCAAAAAAACTGAGCGCCGCCGATGAAGCTGCTCAAGCACCTTGCTAACCTCGGCTATGGCTCGCGCCGCGACGTCGCCGCGCTGTTTCGCGAAGGCCGCGTCACCGATGCCGATGGCGAAGTGCTGTATGCCGATGACGCGGTTGATCATGCGCGTGTGCGTCTGGATGACGAAGCGCTCGACCCCGCGCCCGGCGTGCTGCTGATGATGCACAAGCCGCTGGGGGTAACGTGTTCGCACAAGGACCACGGTCGCTTGATCTACGACTTGCTGCCGCCGCGATTCCGAGTGCGCAACCCGGCAATTTCCAGCGTCGGCCGTCTAGATCGCGACACCAGCGGCCTGCTGCTGCTCACGGATGACGGCCAGCTGCTGCACCGCATCGTCTCGCCAAAATCGAAACTCTCCAAAGTCTACGAGGTGACCCTGTCATCCGACCTGCGCGGCGATGAGGCGGGTGTCTTCGCCAGCGGCACGCTAATGCTCGAGTCTGAAACCACGCCGCTGCGTCCAGCCGAGCTAGAAACCATCAGCCCGCGCCAAGCGCGCCTCACCCTGCACGAAGGCCGCTACCATCAAGTCCGCCGCATGTTCGCCGCCGTCGGCAATCACGTCGAAGCCTTGCATCGCAGCAGGATCGGTGGGCTGACGCTGGGTGACTTGAGCTACGGCGAGTGGCGGACGTGCAGCAATGAGGCACGAGAGGCGCTGCTCACTCCGCTCGTTGTCGACGCCTAAGCGCCACGGTGACACCGCGGCTGAGCGCGTGACTCTCGGCTCCAGAGTCGCTCCAGACCAGATCGCTCAGCACACTTGAGAAGTCATTGGCTGATCTTGTTTGACAGTCACATGATGGGCGCAGGTCGCGCAGTGCATGTCCTACAAAGACCTTTGCGAACAAAACGAAGGCGCGGCCTTCGCTCGACGTAAAAAACTACATCAAGCCGCGCACTACAACGCCCTTGCCCTGCTGTTTGCCCGCATACATCGCGGCATCGGCTGCCTTGAGCAGGTCGGCAATCTGGGTGCCGTCTTGCGGCACCAGCACGTAACCGATCGTTACGCCGACTCGGCAATCGTGCCCGCCGTGCTTGAACGGTTCTTCGAACACGGTAAGCAAGGTGTTGCCGAGGTCAGCGGCCTTTTCCTCGTTCGTTATTTCGGTAGCTACGATTACGAATTCGTCGCCGCCAACGCGTGCGACGATGTCCTGCGCTCGCACCGCAGCAGTTAGGCGGCGGCCGATGGCGATCAGCAGCTCGTCGCCGATGTCATGCCCGTACTGGTCGTTTACCGGCTTGAAGCCGTCGAGATCCATCATGTAAATCACCAGCATGCGCTCCGGCGTAGCGCGCGGTACCAGCATCGCGAGCGATTCATTCAAGCCGCGACGATTCTTCAGCGCGGTCAGCGAATCGGTATTGGCGAGCGACTTCATCATGTCGCGCTCCAGTCGGGCATGCTGCGCCACGCGGTGCTCAGCGGCGGTGCGCAGGATGACGATGCGCATGAACACGAGCATGTCGAACGTGGCGCCGAACTGCAGCGCATGCAGCGTCCAGAAGTTGACGCCGATGTGGCCATTGATGGTGAGCGATAGGATCACGCCGGTCAGAAAATAGCCGGCCCACGCCAAGATGAAATAGGTGCCGACGACGTCGCCGCGACGTACCCGAGCGATGGCGCCGCGCAGGCCGATCAGCGCGGGCATTAGCCCAAATACCGCGGACACCACGCCCAGCCATCGGTTGTTCATTAAGTCCAGCGCGAACAGCAGCGCGAACAGCACGAGGACTACCGCAAGCACTTTCAGGGCTAGGCGCGCTCGCGGATGTAGATCGTCCGCCAGCACCGCCTCCACGAACAGGGCCAAGGTTGCGGAAACCATCAGCAGCGAAAGCCCCGCCATGTGCACTTCAACCCACGGCTGGTCGGTCCACAGGTAGATCGCACCCAGGCCGAACAGATGCATGTTGAACAGCAGGTGGCAGACGATGACGGCCGCGTATTTTGCGTACACCGTGTCTTTCAGATTGATCCACTGCTGCACGCTGAAGATCAGCAGGCACAGGCCGATTGCGATCAGGATTCCCTGCAGCAGGAACTCGTGATTGGCGTGCGCGTGAAACGCCGCCGGTTTCAGAAATTTCACCGGCACAATCACCGAGCTGCGCGTATCGACGTGGAACAAAATGTCCACGCTCTGACCCGGCTCAAGATCAAGCATCACCGCCGGCGTGCGCGAACCCAGCGGGCGATCTCGGAACGGCAGCAGGCTGCCCATTGTTGCAAGCTGCTCGGCGCGGCCGTCACGGGCGATGAAGACTTCGGTGCGGTTGAGCAGCGCGTAGTCGATCTCCAGCACCCAGCGGCCGTTCGAGTCGAAGGGGACCGCTACTGGTACGTGAAACCACAGCGCATCATCGCGGAACCCCATGCCCGCATGCGGCGACGTCGGAGGCTTGAATTCCGCTAGGCGTCCAAGTGCTTCGGCCGCGTCTATGGTGCGATCTGGGTCAGACAGCACCTGCACATGCGGCCACGCGTCGTGAATGCGCGTCGCGTCGTCCAGCAGCAGCGGTGCTGCTGCAGCAGGAACTGCGCCAAGCACCCATAGCAGACACCATAGCCAAGCCACGCGCCGCGCGCTGACGCGACGAGTTAGTGGCAGCGCAGGGGCAGCGTGGCGCATCAGCGGTATGTGGATTTCGGTCCCCTGTCGGTGCCGGGCAATGGTATGCCGACGATGGGGCGATTGTACCGACCCACATCGTCTAAACCGCTGCAGAAGCTGCGCGCCATCACCCTGTACGTGAACACATGTGGCGGCGAGCGTGGGCCGATTCGGCACCGATTCGGGCGGGCGGTAGTCGGCCTACTGGTTCGGATAAACTCGGTCTTCGCAGCGGGCCGCTTTCCGCTTGCCGCGATGGGCGAATCCGCCGAGCCCGTCGCAATCGCGCAACGGGCCTGTGGCTGGCTTACCTAGCTTGCGAACCCTAGCTTTTGACTCAGTTCGGCCAGTCTTGCCTTCATGGCGGCGTCCACTTCGTCCGGCTTGATTCGGCTGATGATTCCTTTCAGCACGCGCACTTCGTTTTGGTCGAACTGACCGTCGCGTTCGGCAATCGCGACGAGCTTGCCGAGCTCGTCGGCGTCTAGCCTGCCGTCGTTAGAAAAACACTGGATCGACTTGAAGCTCAGCTCAAGATAGTCGCGGCTCTCGGCCATGGCGGCGTCCTTAGGGTTGCGCAGTGGGTGGTGTGTCAGAAGGCGTCGAGCTGCGTGCAGCGGCGCTGGCGTCACGGGCGGCTTTGAAGGCGTTGCCTTCGGTCCAGTTGGGCCATTGTCCGCTTTCGGTCAGCTGATGGCCGAGGCTGTAAAGCGCCAGCAGATCTTCGACCATGCCGCTCATGTCCCAGCTGCTGTCGTACTCATCGCTAGGCTTGTGATAGCGCTGGCTAACGTAGTCACTCATCGCCTGTAGGCCGTACTCCTCGCCTTTCTCAAAATGATCGACGCCGCCTTTGGCATACAGCGCGGGCACACCGGCCTTGGCGAAGCTGAAATGATCAGAACGGAAGAAGAAGCCTTTTTCAGGTGCCGACTCCGGCCGCAAAATGCGCGCTTGGCGCTCGGCAATCGGCCGCAGCACGTCATCCAGTTCTGAGTTACCAAGCCCCACTACGGTGAAGTCGCGCGAGCGGCCAATCGCCGGCAGGTTGTCTAAGTTGACGACCGCCACAGTTTTCTCCAGCGCGATTGTCGGATGTGCGACGTAGTATTTCGAGCCGAGTAGGCCGGACTCTTCCAGCGTCACACCGACAAACAGCACCGACCGCTGCGGCTTGGCCTCGCGTGTGACAAAGCGCTCGGCAATTTCGAGGATGCCCGCGACGCCGGTGGCGTTATCGCTGGCGCCGTTAAAGATGTTGTCGCCGACCATATCGGTACGTGTGCCGAGGTGATCCCAATGCGCCATGTAGACGATGGCCTCGTCGGGATGCGCGGTGCCGGGCAGCAGGCCGAGCACGTTGCGTGACTCGCCGCGGCTGATGGTGTTGTTTAGCGTGACGCTCAAGCGGCTGTCCAGCGGAACTGGAACGAAACCGGGCTTATTGGCTGCCGCGCGCAGCGTGTCCAGATCAAGTCCGGCACGCTCGAACAGCGCTTTCGCGGCGTCTTGCGTAAGCCAGCCGCTGGCGGGCAGGCGCGGTGCCGTGTCTTCGCTCGCCGGCAGGTCGAACTGCGGGCCAGTCGCACCGTTGGCGACTACTTCCCAGCCGTAGCCGGCACCATCGATGTCATGAATGATCAACGCAGCGGCGGCGCCTTGGCGAGCAGCTTCTTCGTACTTGTAGGTCCAGCGGCCGTAGT
>JBBSIY010000140.1:0-8326 GCA_038257785.1 Lysobacterales bacterium | reverse complement strand
TCGACCTTCGTCATGCGCATGCAGGAAGACACCGGCGAAAGCTCCGCGGCTGTGGCGAAGGCATACAGCATCGCGCGTGAGGTGATTGACGCGCGGCAATCGTGGGGCGAGATCGATGCACTCGATGGAGCGGTTAGCGAGTCCGCTCAAATCGATGCCCTGATGCGCATTTGGAACGTGCTGCGCGCGATGACCCGCTGGCTGCTGCAGCGGCCAGCAAGCGAGCGTCGCGATATCGCGGCATCGGTTGCGCGCTTTCAACCCGGTATGGCGGAGCTGTCGGCCGGCTTAAGTCAGGTATTGAGCGGTGATGACAAGTCAGATTTCGCAGAAGATCGCGCACATTGGCTGGATCTGGGCTTCCCGCAGGCGCTGGCCGAGCGCCTGTCGCTGCTGCCGCAGCTCGGCTCAGCGCTAGACATGATCGAAGTGGCTCATGCGCACAGCGTGCCGGTGCTCGATGTAGGCCGCGTGGCTTCCGAAGTGGGCCAGGTGCTGCATCTGCGCTGGCTTGCCGAGCGTATCGAATCATTGCCGGTCGAGGGCCGCTGGCACGCTCTCGCCCGCGGCGTTCTGCGTGACGAGCTGCAGTCGCAGCAAAGCGCCTTGGTCGGTCAGCTGCTCGACGACAAAGAAACGCCAATCAAAAAACGCGTCTCGAAATGGGTGGGGCGCGATGACCCCGCACTGCGTTTCACCCTGCAGATGTTTGCCGAAATCCGCAGCCAGCGCAGCATTGACTACCCGACCATTTCGGTCGCGGTCCGCAGATTAACCCAGCTGGTGAACTACGCGGAGAGCTGAAGCCGCATAAAAAATGCGACGCCGATCGCTGAGGCGATCGGCGTTTAGCCAGTCGAGCATGCGCTGGACTGTCAGGTCAGCAGCGCAATTGGCGTATGCGGAGGTTGAACCCTTTCGCAAGGCTGCTCGCATGAAGTCGCTGAACCGCACCACTTGTCGCGCGCTAGCGCTGATTTTCCTTCTGTCGGGCTCAGCGGCCGCACAGCAGGGCCGGCTTGATACGAGTTTCTTCGCGTTTGGCTATTTGCAACCGGACTTTGGTCAGACGGCTGCCGGCAACCTCCCTAGCAACAATCAAATCCTGCGCGATGTGGCGGTGGAGGCGGGCGGTGGGCTGATCGCAGTGGGCCACTACACCCGCAACGACAGCAGCAACAATACGGACTGCGCGCTGTATCGCACCCTGGGCAACGGGCGGGAGCTAGACAACGGTATCGGCTTGGACAGCCAGCGCCGGCTGCCGCTCGAGCTCGGCGGCAGCAACACCGAGCTGTGCAGCTCGATCCATACGCTCGCCGACGGCAGCCTGCTGGTCGTCGGATACACCACGCGTGCGGATGATCGCTTGAGCGGCATGGTCGTTCGCTTGAATTCCGACACCACTTTGGATACCAGCTACTTCGACAATGGCGTATTCATCGTCAATGACCAGCTGCCTTGGCTGGCGCCCGGTGAATCGACTGTGTTGATTGATTCTCTGCTCGATGCGCAAGGTCGGCTTTGGGTCGTTGGTTTGGTCAACAGTGCAAGCCAAGGGCGAGGCTTGCTGCTGCGCTTCAATGCCGACGGCAGCTTGGATACCGGCTTTGGCACCGATGGCGGCGTGGCGTTAGCGGATTTCAACCCGCCGCGGGTGAGCACCAGCGCGTTGGCGATGGATGATCAAGGTCGCATGGTGGTGATGGGCACCACCAACGCCGTAGGATTTCCGCGCGCCGGCGTGCTGTTCCGACTGCTTGACGATGGCAGCTTGGATCTTAGCTTTGGCGCCGGCATGAATGCGTCATTTGGCAACGGCGGTGGCGGCCGTGGATTCGTCACCCGCTGCGATCGCGTCAGTTCGCTGCTCATCGATTCTGCGCAGCGCTTTCTGATCGGCTGCGAGCCTGATCGGTCGGGCAATACGCCGGGACCCATTCGCGCGGCGGGCGTCCTGCGGCTGCTGCCGAACGGTCAGCCGGATTCGGTATTCGGCGTCGGTGGGCTGGTTGAACCGCTGGGCTTCACCTCACCGATGGGAACCTTGGACACGCCACCTCGATTGGCGCTACAGGACAACGGCCAGATTCTGCTGGCGGCAACGCTCAGCATTTCGGATACGCCGCCCGGCAATCTTTCCGATATCTACGTCACCCGTTTGAACATCAGCGGTACGGTGGACGCCAGTTTTGGCCACAGCAACGGCTTCAGTCGGCTGCGTTTTAGCATCCCGGAAGGGGTCGGCGGTGATGCATTTGCTGATGGCCTAGCCAACCTGCTGCTGGATGACATCGGGAGAGTGCTGCTGGTTGGCTCCGGTACAAACTCCAGCGGCAGTCGAACATTTGCGACGCTGGCCCGCCTTGGGCCAGCGGATCCCAGCGTCAATAGCGGTTTTCTCGATCCCACGTTCAGCGACGGCGATGGTTTTCTGACGCGACGGTTTCCCGAACTCCAAGGTCCGCGTATGGATGCCGCAGGTGCCGGCGCTGCACTGGACGCTAGCGGTCGCATAACGGTGATTGGGCGCCAGCGGTTTGAAACTGAGCCATCGCCCACCTATAGCTGCGGCGTGTTTCGCACCCAGCCCGATGGCCAAGGCTTTGACCCGGGTTTTGCGCCGCCTACGGGCCTGCGCGTGCTGTCTTTGAACCCCGCCGACAGCCAACTCTGTCTTGATCTGGTGGTGCAAAGCTCAGGGCACACGCTGATTGCCGGAAACAGCTTTGTTAACGGTGGGGCTAGCGGCACGCTGACTCGCCTTGGTGCCGACGGCAGCGTGGATTCCAGCTTCTACGGCAATGGCGTGCTCGAAACCTGGACAGACCTAAATTTTCAGGCTTCAGGCCGACGCGCATCTTTTAGCCGCGTGCGGCTGGATCGCCAGGGCCGTGTACTGCTGGTGGGGATTACCAGCGAAGGCACAGGCGCGACGTTAGAGCAGTTTGGTCTTGTGCTGCGGCTCGACGCAGACGGCGGGCTCGACCAAACGTTTGCCAACGGCGGCATCTTGCGGCTTACGACGGCCACCAATCCGCGCCGAATTTTCCTGCGCGACATTGCCCAAAATAGCGATGGAACCTTACTGATTTCAGGCTCTGAGGGGCAGGGTGATTCCGTTACGGGTAACCAAGGCGGGGTGATTTACAAAGTGCTAGAGAACGGGCAGCCGGACGGCAGCTTTCCGGGTGGCGGCTACCTGCGTTTGCGCCCGCCTGCCTCACCTTGCTTGATTGTCACTACCATTGCCATAGACAGCCAGGGGCGGCTGCTGATGCCGTGCTTTCCCGACACCGGCACGGCGCGCCAAACGGTTGATGTGCTGCGTTTGCTGCCGAACGGCGCGGCCGATTTAAACTTTGGGATCGGTGGTGTGGCGCGCGTGAACTTTAACGCCCCCACCAACCCTGCGAGCACGATTACGAGCGATATTCGTGCCGTTCTGCCGCAGTCTGACGACAGGGTTCTGGTCGTGGGCTCGCATGACTATCTGGCCGCTAACGCTTTCGGATTCAGTGATATCGGCGTCGCCCGATTGACCGAAAACGGCGCGCCCGATCCCGAGTTTGGTCGCTTCAACGGCGGCAACGTATTTCGCCTACCTACGCCTGCCTCACAGTTCAACGAGTTTCCGATTGGCGCCTTTTTACAGCCTGATGGCCGCCCGGTGATAGTCGGGTCGCGGTTTGATCAACGCCCAGGCGCACCGACCACCGATCGCGGCGAAGTCGTGCTGATGCGGCTAAGCAATGTACAGCCGCCGATAGGGCCGCTTGAGCCGCTGATCTTTGCCGACGGGTTCGAGCAGCCCTGAGCAGAACGGCGCTCGATGCTGCCTCGGCGAGTTCCTGAATTGTGCACGCCGCTGATCTACATCCTGACGCCATCGAAACCAATATCGCGACGCATCGATACGTCGCGAAGGTTCTTTCGATCAAGGAAAAAGCTTATGAGTACCGGCCAAGTTCCAATCGGAGTTTTGACGAAAGCAGCCTCGCCTTGCGTTCTAATACTTAAAGCAAGCGTCATATCGGCACTGTTTGGACTGCCATCGGCACACGCCAGCGACGCCACCGTGGGTACCGGCACTGCCGCCAGTTGCACGGAGGCGGCGCTCAATATCGCGATCAGCGCAGTGCAGTCGGATATCCAAGGCGGGACGGTGCGGTTCAACTGCGGTGTCGCTTTCCGAACGATTAATGTCAGTGCGCAAAAGAATCTGACCGGCGTGATTGCTATCGACGGCGGCGGTGCAGTGACGCTGAATGGGCAAGATACGACCCGAGTCTTTGAGATCAGCCCACGCCCAAACCCGGAAGACTCAACCGTCGTCACGCTGCAAAACATCACGCTGCGCAATGGCTTTGGTAGCGGCGGATTTGGTGGTGCGCTGCTGGGCAACGGCGGGGTGCAGCTGAACCTACAGAGTGTCACGATCAACGACTCACGCGCGGGCCTTTCCGGCGGCGCGATTGCGATGGCACCGAACAGCATCCTAAACGTCTCGGACAGCAGTTTTCGAAATAATTCCGCCACCGACGGCGGTGCGATAGCCACCAGCGCATTGACCAACGTCCTGGGCAGCAGCTTTGTGCTGAATACCGCCACGGGTACCGGTAACAGCGGCCAACGCGGTGCGATTCAAAGCTACCTGCAAAATTTAAACGTGGACGGAAGCGCCTTTTCTTTCAATCTTGGTCATCGTGGAGGCGCTATCTACAAGCGTGATATGACGGATATGAGAATCAATGATTCGACGTTTGGCGATAATTCCGCGGGCTTCGATGGCGGCGCTATTTTCGCCGACGCGGGCGTCCTGTTCGTAGGCGCGCGCGATACGCGCTTCAGCGGCAACCTAGCCACGCAGGGGTTTGGCGGCGCAGCCAACATAAGTTCATTTTCAAGCGAGTTTGATCGGGTCACCTTTGACAACAACCGCGCAAGCTTCGGCGGCGCGGTCGCCGTGTCGTCGGCTGGGTTTACTTCGTTTATAGACTCGACGCTCAGTAGTAACGTCGCTCAGTTGCGCGGCGGAGCGTTGGATATTCTGGGCCTCAGCACAGCACTAGTGGCGGGTCTATCGCAGGTGACCACGTCCAACAACCTGGTGACTAATGGCAGCGCATCCGATGTCTACATTCAATCCGCCGACATTTCGATTTTTCGCTCCACCTTGATTGGCGGTAGCGCGAGCACCGGGGCCGGCAGCCTCCAGTTGGGTCCCAATTCCAGACTAACCCTGCAAGAATCCATGATCGCAAGTTCGCAGGGCACCGCCTGCACGCTCGCGAGTAGCGCCACCACGCAGAGTGGAGGTAACAACTTAGCGCCTAGCAGTTGCTTGGCCACGCACGCCAGTGATGTCGTGGTTAACAGTGTTGCCGGATTGGGATTAGGCGCGTTCGGCAACTACGGCAGCCGCCGCAACGGTTACATGCCGCTGCCGGGCAGCATTGCGCTGGATCGATATGGGTGCGGCGGGCTGAGTTCGCCTGAGCTGGATATGCGCGGTCGAATCCGTCCTGTAGATGCCGATGGCAACGGTACTGTGCGTTGCGACAGCGGCGCTGTAGAGCGTCAGATCAATGAGGCCGGCCCGGCACTATTTCGCGATGGCTTTGAGGGAAACTAGCGATTCGTGCTTAGCCGCGTCACGTGTCATGTGTCTTGCGCCATTCACCTCGCCATGTTCCTATCGACGCACGCGCAAACCGTGATGAGGAAAGAGTATGTCGACTCCGCTGCGATTAGCGTTTGAGGGAAGCCGCACGCCCGAAGCGCAGGAGTCTGTGCGGCTGCTGCGTCAGCGCTACGGCGAATACAGCGTGGCTGACTGCGATGTCATCATTGCCTTGGGTGGTGATGGTTTCATGCTGCAAACCCTGCATCGGCATCGCACGTTTGAGAAGCCGGTCTATGGCATGAAGGCGGGAACGGTCGGATTTTTGATGAATCAACATCGCCCCGATGACTTGCTTGAGCGCGTCAACCGCGCACAGCCAGCGGTGCTGCGACCCTTAGAGATGATCGCTCACGCTGAATCAGGCAACACCACCGAGGCCGTCGCGTTCAACGAAGTGTCGCTGCTCCGGCAAACCAAGCAGGCCGCCAAGATTCGCGTTTCGCTAAACGGTGAGGTTCGGCTTGAAGAGCTGGTCTGCGACGGCGTGCTGGTGTCGACGCCCGCTGGCAGTACTGCGTACAACCTGTCGGCGCACGGCCCAATTTTGCCGTTAGATAGCTCAGTGCTGGCGATGACGCCCATTAGTCCGTTTCGCCCGCGTCGCTGGCGCGGCGCTATTTTGCGCTCGCACACCGAGGTGCGTTTCGAAATTCTCGACCACTACAAGCGCCCGGTCAGCGCGACAGCCGACTCTTCCGAAGTGCGCGACATCATCGAGGTAATTATTCGCGAGTCGACCACACGTACGGTCACCCTGCTGTTTGATCCTGAGCAACACCTTGAAGAGCGCATCCTCAACGAACAGTTCGCGCACTGACGCGTTGCCGCATACCTGAAACCGAGCTCTCACGCGTGCTAGCAGCCAGCGACACTCCCGAACGCGTCGTCGCACCTAACTTTGTCGTCGCGATTTCCTCGCGCGCGCTGTTTGATATGGAAGATAGTCATCAGCTGTTTGAACGCGAAGGCTTGGATGCCTACGCTGCGTTTCAGCGGCTGCATGAAGAGGACGCCCTCGGGCCGGGCATTGCCTTCCCGCTGGTGCGCAAGTTGCTCGCTTTGAACGATCACGGGGCGGCAGATTTGCCGAAGGTCGAAGTGATTTTGCTGTCGCGCAACTCGTCTGATACAGGGTTGCGCATTTTTAATTCAATTGAGAAGCATGGTCTTGGCATCGTCCGTGCGGCATTCACTAACGGCGCTGCGCCATTTCCGTACATCAAACCGTTTGGCGCTCAGCTGTTTCTATCGGCGCACCCGGAAGATGTGGCTAACGCACTAGCGGCGGGCATCGCAGCGGCGACTATTTTGCCGAGCAAGGCGGCGGTTCGTGAAAGCCCGCAGTTACGCGTCGCCTTCGATGGCGACGCGGTGATATTCGGCAGCGAGTCGCAGCACATCTCGGATCAGCAAGGCCTAGAAGCGTTCTCGCGCAATGAGTCGGAACGCTGGTCTGAGCCTCTGTCGGTTGGCCCGTTTCGCGGCGTGCTGGAGGCGCTACACCGCATACAAGCAGCGTTTCCGATGGATCAATCGCCCCTGCGCACCGCCTTAGTCACCGCGCGCTCGGCGCCCGCGCACAAGCGCGTGATTCTGACCCTGCGCCACTGGGGCGTGCGCATCGATGAGGCGCTGTTCCTCGGCGGGCGCGAAAAAGGGCCGTTTCTCGAAGCCTTCGGTGCCGACATTTTTTTCGACGACTCGCAGCTCAACGTCGATTCCGCGCGGCGATTTGATGTCGCCTCGGGGCATGTGCCGCTCGTTTCGACGCCACGTTAATCGCGTCGCTTAACGCAGTCTCTCGACTACAATTCCTCAGCGCCGCGCTGCGCTAGGTAAGGAACCCCAATGGCCACCATTCGCCAAGACGATTTCATCCAGAGCGTCGCCGACGCACTGCAGTACATCTCCTACTATCACCCGGTTGATTACATAAAGAATCTCGCTGCTGCGTATGAGCGCGAGGAATCACCGGCGGCGCGCGATGCCATCGCGCAGATTCTTATCAATTCGCGCATGTGCGCCGAAGGCCATAGGCCTATCTGCCAAGACACCGGCATCGTCACCGTGTTCTTAGAAATCGGCATGGACGTGCGCTGGGACGGCGCGACGATGGGCATTGAGGAGATGTGCAACGAAGGCGTGCGTCGCGCCTATCTGCATCCTGACAACAAGCTGCGGGCGTCAGTGCTGGCTGATCCCGCAGGCAAGCGCAGCAACACCAAAGACAACACGCCAGCCGTCGTCAACATGAAGGTGGTTCCGGGCGCTACGGTTGACGTCATCGTCGCTGCAAAAGGCGGTGGCTCGGAGGCCAAGTCGAAGTTCGCGATGCTCAACCCGTCGGACTCAATTGTTGACTGGGTGTTGAAGACGGTACCGACGATGGGCGCTGGCTGGTGTCCGCCGGGCATGCTGGGCATTGGTATCGGCGGCACGGCGGAGAAAGCGATGCTGCTGGCCAAAGAGGCCTTGATGGAGCCCATCGATATTACCGATCTGAAGGCGCGTGGCGCGAGTAGCCGTGCCGAGGAACTGCGGCTCGAGCTATTCGACAAGGTCAACGCGCTCGGCATTGGTGCGCAGGGATTGGGTGGGCTCACCACCGTGCTCGACATCAAGGTCAAGGACTACCCCACT
>JBBSIY010000139.1:0-8367 GCA_038257785.1 Lysobacterales bacterium | reverse complement strand
GTTCTTCGTGTCGCTGAAGGAATTGCCGGACAACCGCTTCGGCACCCAGTCGGAAATCTACTGGGACGATGGCTTCCTCAACACGCAGGTCGGTGCGGTGACGCGCGGCTCGTACACGATGAAGAGCGTCGACCCGATTTTGTTCGTGAAGAACTTTGTGCCCGCCGCGTATCTGCAGGCCGGCAAGGTCTTCGACTTCACCGACATCGACAATGCCGCCGCCAGTCAGCTGTTCAACGAAGTGGTGGGTTCGCTCGCCCCGGCCTTCAGCCTGTATACGAACGACCCGAGCAAGGGCAATCGCATCACCAAGCTGCAGCAGGATTCGGTCGGCTTCGCCAAGAGCCTGTCGGACGCGGTGGAGCATGCCTATCAGTGGAAATCGGATCGCGGCTTGGCGATCGTCAAGACCGCCATCGTTTCGATCGAATACGACGCCAACACCAAGGAGCTGCTGAAGACCGTCCAGCGCGCCGACGCGCTTTCCGGATCGCGCGGTAATTCCAACCTGCAGGCCAGCGTCGCTCAGGGAATGCAGTCCGCGGGAGAAAACACCGGTGCGGCGGGCATGATGGGCTTGGGTATGGCGTCCGGCATGATGGGTGGAATCGGCAGCTTGCAGCAGCCGACTGCACCAGCCGCGCCGGCTGCCGATGACCCCATCGCCAAGCTGAAGAAGGCCAAGGAAATGCTCGATATGGAGCTGATTACCCAGGCTGACTACGACGCGCTTAAAGCCAAAGCGCTGGGCCTGTAACCCACAAGGCGCGCCGTCACCATGTCGAACGCCAACAATCCGCCGCCGGTTCCGCCGCCGATGCCTGCATACACCGGCCCCGGTTCGCCACAGGACGTGCCGCCCCTGCCGGGCAGTTTTCCGATTGACCCGGCGACGCTGCCTAAGCCCATTCGCGACGAACTGGAGGCGCCGGACCCGCTCGCTATCGACACCGCCGCTGCGGAGCTTAAAGACGGCGCAAACCACTGCCCGAAATGCGGCGCAACCGACATCCGCCATAAGCCCGGTAGCGATCTACTGATCTGTCTGTACTGCCGCACCGAGTGGAGCGGCACGCGGGTCGAAGAGGAGTTCGGATTCGGTGAGGGCCTCGACCAGCTAACCGGCACCGTCATGGCGTCCGGCGCGCGCAACATCGACGTCGACGCCAGCAACCTGATGAGCTTCAAGTGCACCGGCTGCGGTGCCGAGGTGACCGTCAATACTGAAAGCACCATGACCGCGCGCTGCCATTGGTGTCGCCACGTCTTCGGCGTCAACGAGCAGGTCGCGAACGGCGCGGTGCCCGATGCGGTCCTGCCGTTCCACATCAAGAAGGACGATGCAGTCGCGCGCATCCGCCAGTTCGTCGGCAAGCGGCAAATGTTCGCGCTGAAGGAATTCAAGGAGCAGTTCACGCCTGAAAACGTCATCGGCGTCTACCTGCCGTACATGATCGTCGATGGCAAAGTGAGTGCCGCCGTCGCCGGCAAGGGCGAAATCCAGACGCGCCGCTACACCCAAGGCACGGGCAACAACAAGAAGACCTATTACGACGCCGACGTGTACCAAGTTGATCGGCACGTGGACTTCACCGTGGACGACCTGACGCTGGAATCGTCCACCGAACGCGGCAACCTCGACACGCGCGCCAACACCAACAACATCATCAATACCATCCTGCCCTTCGACACCAAGAACGCGGTGAAGTGGAACGCGTCCTACCTTGCCGAACACACCTCAGAGAAGCGCGACCGCGACGTGGCGCATCTACAGCCGCGCCTTGAGGACCAGCTGCTGTCAATCGCGCGGGCGCAGGTGCAAGCATCGGCGAGCAAATTTGATCGCGGCGTACGCTGGGAGCAGGAAAGCCTCCAGGTGCACGGCACGCGCTGGGTATCGATGTATTTGCCGGTGTGGCTGTATTCGTATCACCAGCCGGGTAGCAAGGGCGGCATGCTGCACTACATCGCGGTGAACGGCCGCACCGGTGAGACCATGGGCAGTGTGCCCGTGCAGCAGTGGAAGCTGATTCTGGCTGCGCTTACGGTCGGCACGTTTCTCGAAGGCATTGCTCTCTGGATGATTGTATGAGTGACGACGGCGGACTATGGCTACTCCTGATGGGCCCAGCCGGTGCAACTGGGCTGTATTGGATGTTGTATCGGCACTACCGCAACACCGACAAATCGCACGGCTTCGAACACGAAACCGCCGTCGTAGCCAAGCCGGTGACGGGCTCCGAGCACAAGGTTGACCGCGTAACCGGCACGCAGAAGTCGCGGATTTCTGGCGACAACGTGAGCGCGTATCGCAAGCGGGTGCAGCGTGTTCAAGCTGATAGTGGGTAGTGCATGAGTACGGCCACGCCCACTGCCATCGAGATTGCCGTGCGCGCCGGGATCGATCTTGCGCTGATCGACGACAACCTCCGACTGAGCTTCGAGCAGCGCGCACGGCAGCATCAGTCCGCGTAGACCTCGCGCTCGAGATAGAGCGAGCTAGAAAACGACTCCGTGAGCGACCTACAGAAGCTGCTGCTGCGGCGCGATGACGCCGGCATCGATGTCGTGATGGTCGCCGGCTACGCCGCGATGCTGCACTGATCGACCTGCTCGGGCGCCGCATACGGGCCATCAGCCTAGATGAGCTCATCGACGCCAAGGACGCGCTGGGCCGTGACAAGGACCTCATCGCAGCGAAGGAGCTTCGCGCACGGCATCGTGGCGGGTAGCGTTGTGCAGCGGGCAATGCCCGAGCTCAATTTGAATCTCGCCATTCGAACAATTACCGACCAAGAGATGTAGAGCGCAGCGGCAACGACTAAGCTTCGTCATGCCTGCGAAGGCGGGTATCCAGCGACTTCAGTGCTGTCGATCTCGGGCGAAAGGCACTGGATGCCTGCCTTCGCAGGCATGACGGTGTGCGGAAAATCCTGTTGCGTCAGCGCCATTCAAACTAGACGTCATTTCTTCGCCAACCCATGAGGATTGCTGTATGCGGCGCGTACCGTGTTGCCTTTTTCTGCTGCTTACCAGCTGCCTGCCAGCCGCTGCCGACTCGGCCGCCAGCGTGAGCCAGGCCAACCTTGCATCGCGCGTTTCAGCACGATCTGTCGTGCTGTGGGTGCAGGACGACGGTCGCGTGCTGGCCAGCGGCGAAGCGGATTCCGGTCGTGGTGACGGCGGTGAGGACGACCGCTCTTGGTTCGAGCCGATCGAGGGCCTTAACGACATCGTGGCAGTTGCGCAGAGTTGGAGCAGCAATGATCTATCGGCTGCGCTTGATCGCCACGGACAGGTGTGGCTTTGGGGGCGCAAGGCCTGCAACGTGCAGCAAAGTGCCGACTGCGACGCGCGCAACTATCAGCCCTTCGTGCTTGAAACGAGTAACGATGTTGCTGCAATCGCCCTTGGCGACTCGCATCTGATGACGTTGCACAGCGATGGCCGAGTGATGACAGCGGCCATCGACTACGGCGGCAATGAGTACGGCCAGCAGGGGCTTGGAAATACTGAAGCACGCGAGATGCTGAGCGCTGTTCCCGGTATTGAGGACGCGGTGGCGATAGCTGCCGGCGATTCCACTAGCCTCATCCTGCGCGGTAACGGCACGGTCTGGGGTATGGGGCTCGGATATTTTGGTGAGCTTGGGCCCGACGCCAAGCGCGGCGGTCTGCTCGATGGCCTGGACGAACGCTCCGCGAACGTCAGCCCGAGGCGCATCGCTGGACTCAACAACATTGTCGCGATCAGCGCAGGACACGGCTTCGCCGCCGCACTAGACAGCGAGGGCCGCGTTTGGGGCTGGGGTAGCAACGAATCCGGCCAGCTGGGCCTGCCAGCGAGCGATCTGGTTGCAGTCGCACCGCGCGCGCTGCGCGGCTTCACCAGCAGCCGCAGCATTTCCGCGGGCTACGACTTTCTGCTCAGCGTGGACGACCGCGGCGTGATGCAGGCACAGGGCGGGAACGTCTATGGCACCTTAGGCGACCGCCGCGGTGAGCTTGAGGGCGAGCTGCGAAGCATAGCCGCGCCTGCCGACGTGCACGCCATCAGCGCCGGTCACTACAACGCGTTTGCGCAGACTGTCGACGGCAGCGTGCTGGGCTGGGGCGCCAATGAAGCATCGGTCGGCGGATTCGCGCCGCAGGCCGAGCGTGCCGCCATCGCGCCGACAGCGCTCAGCGCCACCGCGCGCGTCGCTGCGCCGTCGGCATTGGTCAGCGCAGGTGGCGTCGAGCTGCGCTTGGGCAGCGAGCTGGAATATGGCGAGGTCAGCCAGGACATCGAGCTGACGATTGATGGCCAAGCGCCGATTCGCTTCGAGATCGACCTCAAGAATAGCCTTGTCGAACACCGCGTTGAGCTGCCGCCCGGCCGCCACCACTACCGCCTTAGCGGCCGCACTCGCTGGGAGGACGATGGTGAGTTTGAGGTGCAGGGCGAAGGCGTGCTGTTGGTCGGCGAAACGACGCTGGAAGCGCGCTATCGCGCCGCGCTGGACGAAGGCGGCATCCCGGCCGCCATTGCCAGCATGCAGCGCGAGTTCGCCATCGACGACGCAGCGTCAATCCGTCCGCCGCGGATGGACTCGGTGACAAAAATCAGTACGGCCGAGCTCGACCGCGCCGAGGCCGAATGGTCAGCCAAGCTGCCGGCCTCGTACCGAAAAGCGCTGCAGCGGCACGGCGCATTTGCGCTGTACGCTGGATCGAGTCCTTTTCCTCAGATTGCCCTGCTCGCTCCGGCGACCGCGCCCACCCTTGCAGACTGGATCAAACAGCTTCGCCGCGAGGTGCGCGACGAAGCGCGCGATGACCGCGAAGACAGCTATCGAATGAGCTTGCAGTACTACAAAGAATTGCTTGGTGCCCAAGACGATGCGGCATGGCGAAGCGAGCGTATCGGCGCGTTGCTCGGCGAGAGCACCTATATGCTCGCGCTTTCGACTGCCTGCCCAGACGGACGCAGCGCTGAGCGCCTGGAAGATTTTTTCTCGCCGGACATGGACTCCGACACCGGCGAGGAGACGCCGTTTGGCTGGCGCACACGCACCAGCTGCGGGGTCGGCATTGATCTCGCGCGCGCCGTCGAAGATGCAGTGTTCGAGTTTCTTGAGTGGCAATACACTGACCGCGGCGTGATTTCGCTCAGCCACAACGCTAAAGGCAAGCCATGGTCGGCGAGCCTAGAGCTTGTGCCTGATGGAGGCGACGGCAAGCCTGGCACTGCACGCTATCGCCTCTCCGGCGGCAGCTGGCGTGAGACCGAACCCCGCTGAGCAAGCCGCGAGCCTGACGTGATCAGCCGCATTTGTCACCTCGGCAAAATGAGTCTCTCTAACTGTCCGCAGATTAAGGGCGCCGGGTAGGCTGCAGCTCGGCTTCTGCGGCCGGCTGCATTGCGCGATAGCCCCAATGCACGACAGTCGGAGCGCGCACGGACTAGCGACGACGACATGTTTGCAGCGCGAATTTAAACCTAAAGCAAGCGCTGCACCGCTCTCAGCCGTAGCGTTCGCGGTGGCGCTCGAGCGTGCTTGTCACGCTTTCAAGCGCGGCGGCCACTTCCTGCGTAAATCCGCCTTCCGGCAGGCTGCGAACGGCCGAATGTGCCGCGCATACGATGCGCGTATCGGCCCAGCGCTCGCCGAGCTCACTTGCCCAAGCCGCGTAGGCATCCGCCGCGCCGGCCTGTTTCTTTAACGCGCGCCCCAGCATCGGATGCATACGCAAAGACGACTGCGGCAGCAGTCCACGCAGCATGCCCGGCGCAGCAATGATGTTGAAGGTGTCGTCTACATGGACGATCTGTGTTTGACGATGACGGACCAGCACGGACGCCACGTGCACGCGCTCGTCCGACGATACGAAGTCAACGCCGTCGGGCACAGACAGGTCGAACAGATCGCCCAGCGGATGCTCATCCGTCCACTCCTCCACCGGCTCAGCACTCCACGGCAGCGCGGGTGCCCGCGCGTGGTGACGCGCCGTGCCATACAGAGTCGCATCTGGAAACAGCCGATGCGTTGCCTCCACATGCAGGGTGTGAAATGGGTGCACGTGCACTACGGCTGCGACGCGCTTACCTTTCTTGGTGAGCGTCATGACCGCGGCGCGCTGTGACTCATCGAGATCGCAGCCATCGATCACCACGCACTTGCCGTCTGTGCGTTGAACAATCGACATGTGCGTGCCGATATCGAGCACCCCGCCAATGCGGTGCACGCCGCGGATATTCCAAAACGAGTCAGCGAGCTTTTTCATCAGCGCAGAGTAAGCCAGTCGCGGATCAAACAACATTCCCCTTGCCGACGCGGACTCAACTGCACCACCCCCCAAGACGAAGGTGTTCACTGATCACCATGTCGTGGTCTTAGGGTCGGATTCCCGCTTGATGCTGTTTTTGCTTGGCGCCACTTCGCGCAGGCGAAGGACTCACGTCCCCGCGCACCTAGCCGAGCCGCCGTCGTCGCAGGCACTGCTGACCGCGAGCGCATCCCGTCGGTTTCATTTATCGTTGCGCCAGCTTGCAGCGCCTGCATGTGTGGGGTCAGCGCCAGCCCACGCTCCGCCACTCGGTCCTTAGCGATAGCCCCTGATGCCTCAGCGCGCCCGTCAGTCACGCATGCCCAGTCCGCTCGCCGAGGCAACACCGCGAACCGCCCGCGCATTTCATTTTTCAATGCTGGGGTTTGCGGCGGTGCTGGTGGTCGGCGCGGCGGGTACGAGCGGAGCGCGTTACCGCTGCCGCGTGCGATCTCGTGATCAGCGTAGAAGACAGCGGTATCGGCCTCACGGAAGCGCACCGACGGCAGCTATTTGAGCCTTTTTATCGCGCCAATGAAGAGGCCGACGCACCCGCCGGGACAGGCCTGGGGCTCGCCATCGTGCGCAAGCTGGTCAGCGCAATGGGCGGCGACATTGAGCTTCAAAGCGCGCTTGGCGTGGGCTCCACTTTCACGGTGCGCTTGCCGAACCTGCCGATAAGCGAGAGCGCAGCCGACTCGCTCGACGACTCCGACGCTGAGGTGCATTTCGGAACGCTTGCGCCTAGTCGCATCCTGATCGTCGACGACATCTCGTGGAACCGTGATCTACTCGCAGCGTTTTTGGCCGAAGGCGAACATCAACTAGCGTTCGCTGAAAATGGCGAGGAAGCGCTAAAGGTCGCCAGCACGTTTCAACCCAACGTCGTTCTGATGGATCTGAAAATGCCGGTGCTGGACGGCCGCACCGCGACCTCACGGATGCGTCAGACGCCATCCATGCAAAACATGAAAGTCGTGGCGGTGACGGCGTCAAGCGACAGCCGTGACGAGGCCGCCTTCCATAGCGAATTTGACGGCTACGTGCGCAAGCCGGTTTCTCGAGAGCTGCTGTATCGAGCGCTGCACGAGGTGGTGGGGCCGGATCAGAGCAACATGGCCGAAATTCAGCAGAACGTCCCATCGGCGGCAGCCAGAGCACCGCACGAAACAGTCGATCCCGATCGTCGCGATGCCGTGCTAAAGCAGCTACAGCACATCGTCGACAACAATCTCGCGTCTATGATTGCAGCGCTGCGGGTGGGTGAGCTGCTGCCGCTGGCCAGCCAGCTGATGGCGATGGGCACTGAGATTGATGAGCCATCATTGACCTACTTCGGGCAGCGCCTGAGCGCCGCCGTGAATCGATTCGACGTGCTGCAGATGGAGTCGCTGCTGATGCAGCTGCCCGACCACATTCCCCGCGCAGCGTCGGCCGATCCAAGCGCATCTGATCAACCGTAACGACACGCTTAGCCGACATCTCCGCGATGCGCTGCGCTTGCCTGCGTCTTGTCCTTCGAACGCTATCACTCGTAAGCGCGCTAGCCATCGGTCAACGTTCGCACAACGCCACGAGCAACGGCTTGCCCCCCGCTGAGTACTTCGCCATGGTGACCGACGCCAACGGTGGCAAAGCCGCCGATGTGACGATTACCAGCTAACGGCGCGGGTGTTAACTCATAAATCTCGAACGTGCGTCGTTGACGAATGTGCGAGCGACCCTGTTTGCCTAACGCGTATGCTTTGACGACTCAGCATAAGCTCGATTCGTTGCGTCGCTAACTTTTGGACTACGCCTGATGATCACGCTAAAAACCACGAGCCTGTTGCTCGTTGTCGGTCTGCTCGGTATTGCGGCGACCCCCAATCTAGTGGCGCAAGAGGCGTGGCTGTCGACACCAGAGAGCGTCGCCGAGTTTCGCCAACAGGTTGAATCCATGCGGCCCTCGCCCAGCAAGTTTGAACTGGCGAGCATCAAGGACAGGACCATTTCTCTTGCAGATCGGGATATCGCAAGTCGCGTGTATGACGCCGGTGGCGACGCTCGGCAACCGGCG
>JBBSIY010000138.1:0-8483 GCA_038257785.1 Lysobacterales bacterium | reverse complement strand
TGCGGCGTCTGCGCGATGACAGGCACTTTCTAGCGCAGCGAACAGTTCGATCCACTCGCGTGCGGCAGATGTTGGCAAAGGGGGAATGCGGATCACCCCGCCGCGATCAGTCGCTTGAGCGGCAAGCGCGGGGATCAGCCTGTTAATGGGCTCGCTGGCTACGTTCGCCGCAGACGACAGTCGTGTGCGTACCCAGAACATCAGCGCCGCACCCGCCAGCAGCAGTCCGATGACTAGGCCGGCGATGTCCACAGCCATGCCAAAGGCGCTCAGCCCCGGCAGCAATGCAGCCTGCTGCATATAGCGATGGATCGCCAAGGCGACGATCACGGCAGTCAAAAATGTCGCTAAAGGCAAGGTCAGCGCGCGCATCGTGTTGCGGCTTAGCTGGTCGTGCAGTCGGGCGGGGCTCAAGGTGCGGGCTTCACAGGCGGGGGTCGGGGAAGTTTCGTCTCTATCCTACCGGCCGAGACTACCGCCATCTGCTATGCAAAAACCGTGCGTCGCCGGTGCCTAGGACAAGGAACCCATGGCATTCCGGTAGGTGAAGCGGTTAAAGTTTGTGTCACTAGGCGACGGAACCCCAAAGGCTGACTGGCGCAATGATCAATATTGGTCTGATTGAAGACGACCCGGTACACCGCGAACTGGTCACGGTGACCTTGGAGCGGGCAGGTTTTGGCGTTGAGGCTTACGGCTCAACGCATGAGTTTCATCGGCGCAGCGCCGGCGACATCGATTTGATTCTGCTCGACTGGCAGCTGCCGGGCGAAAGCGGCATCGAGTTTTTGCGCAGCCTGCGCGCGAACGAAGAGTCAGATCGGATGCCGGTGATCTTCCTCACTGGCCACGGCGAAGAAGCGCGCGTCGTCGAAGCGCTGCATGCGGGTGCCGATGACTATGTTGTTAAACCTGCGCGGCAAGCCGAGCTGGTGGCGCGTGTCGAAGCCGTATTGCGTCGAAATCAATTGACGGATGCGGTCGCGGAGGTCGAGTTTGCGCCGTTCAAATTTCGTCCGCAGCAGCGCGATGTGCTGTTGAACGGTAAGCCGGTGGTTTTGTCGTCGCGTGAATATGATCTCCTCTGGTTCCTGTTCCAGCGCAACGGTCGAATTGTTGGGCGCGACACCTTACTCAAGCAGGTTTGGCGTATCGGTCCTGAAGTGAATACGCGGACTGTTGATACGCACATCAGCCGTTTGCGTAAACGCTTGGGTCTGGCGGGCGAGAGCGGCTGGAAGCTCACCGCGATCTACCATCACGGCTACCGTCTGCTGCGTGTTGGTGCGGAGGAGGCACAGGTAGCATCGTGATTGGCCTTGTACGTGGCGGTGCGAAAGCGGCGCGGGCTTACCCGCGCACATCGCCTTGAACGAGCCGCGTCTTGCCGCAGATCGGCTCAAGGAAATTGAAAGCCTAGAGCAGTTTCGCCCCGGCTTTCGCGTTCGCTTGATCACCTTGTTTCGCGCGGCTGTGCTTGAACACTTGGCCAATTGTTTGGGTGATGATCGGCCGCCAACCGAGCAACGCAGGCATGCGGCGCACGCGCTGAAAGGGGCTGCTCTGGGTATCGGTGCTTCGCGCGTCGCGGCACTCGCCTACGCCGTTGAACGTGCCGCAGCGCAGGAGCCTCTCGTGTGGCCTGATGCCGAGCCGATTCGCGAAGAGACCGAGATCGTCCTGCAGCTACTTGACGATTGGGCGTCGGGTGCAGATGTTTCTGCATTAATCGCCGGCTGACGAGAACGTCCTAGCGCGCCTTGTGCTGCGCAGTCGCGATGGCAGCGACTAGCCAATCGTTAGAATGTCAGCGAGCTCGAATCGGATTGCCCATGGACGTTGTTGTAGTGAGCTGGCTTACGTTGGCTGCGATCGCCGGAGTGGCGGCGGGGCTGCTGATGGCACGGATGCTGCTACCGGGCCAGCTCGAGTCGGCGCGGCAGCGCGCCCTCGCGGAGGTCGCGCCCGAGCAGGCGCGCATCGTGGCCCACCTTGAGGCCGTCAGTGATGCGCATTCGCAGTCGAAACAGCAACTCGAGCGTGCCGAGCGCGAGCTGGTCGCCCTGCGCGACCGAGCGGACCTGCTGTCGGACCAGCGCAGCGATTTGGCCGCGCGTGCGGAGCGCGTCAGCCAGCTCGGCAGCCGCTTGGATGAACGTGAGTCTGAGTTGCGCGCCCTGCGCGACGAGCGCGATCAGCAAGCGATGCGCAGTGCCGAGCTTGCCGCGCGGTTGGAAGAGCAGCAGGCGTCATCGGAAGCCCGTCTGCAGGAGCTACGCGATGCGCGGGAGCGTCTAAAAGCAGAGTTCCAAACGCTAGCGTCGGATTTGCTTGAAGCCAAAGCAAAAAAAATGAACGAGCTGGGTGAACAGCAGCTCGGCCAGGTTTTGAATCCTTTGCGCGAGCAGTTGGGAGAGTTTCGCCGGATGGTGGGCGATGTCTATGAGAAGGAGAACGTCAGCCGCGTCGCCCTGCAGTCGCGCATCGACGAGTTGGTAAAGCTCAATCAGACGCTGGGTGCCGAGGCCACCAGCCTCAGCCGCGCGCTGTCCAGCGATAACCGTACGCAGGGCTATTGGGGCGAACTCAAGTTAGAACGGCTGCTCGAGTCGGCCGGGTTGCAGAAGGGCAGCGAGTATCTGACCCAGGAGAGTTTCAAAGACAGCGACGGCGATCGCTTTCGACCCGATGCCGTGCTCAAACTGCCTGAAGGCCGCGACATCGTTATTGATGCAAAAGTCGCGCTGCTCGACTACCAGCGCTTTTGCGAGGCCGTCGATGAGCCGGTGCGGCAGCAGCATTTGCTGCGCCACGTTGCGGCGCTGCGGCGGCACATCAACGAGCTGGGCGAGAAAGACTACAGTCAGCTGATAGGTCTGCAATCACCCGATCTGGTGCTCATGTTCATCCCCGTCGAGGCAGCGTTCCTAGAAGCCCTGCGAGCCGATCAAACGCTTTACGACGACGCGTTCAAAAAGCGCATCGTGCTGGTTGGACCGAGCAATCTGCTGGCCTCCTTACGCCTGATCGCGCAAATTTGGCGCAGCGATCAACAGAACAAAAACGCCAAAGAGATTGCCGACAAAGCCGGCAAGCTGTACGACAAGTTTGTTGGTTTTGTTGAGGACTTGAACAAGGTTGGCGACCTACTCGGCAAGGCTCAGGCGATGCAGCAGTCGGCGCTTGGCAAGCTATCGCTCGGCAAAGGCAACCTCGTGCGCAAAGTGGATGAGTTGCGCAAGCTGGGCGTGACGCCCAGCAAGCAGCTGCCGGTAGGCATGCTCAACCTTGCGACTGACTCGCCGTCGACAGACGACGAGTCTGATTCTGTTGGCGACTAGCTCGACTAGCTAGATCCCAAGCTTTGCCATCACGCCACGTACCAGCACGACGCCTACCAAGAGCGGTGCGGCGACGCGCAGCAGCCATATCCAGATAGTCATCAGCACCGGCGGAAAGTCCGGCAGCTGCGCGCGGATGATGGCTGGCTTCAGCCGCCAGCCGGTGAACAGGGCAATCAGCAGCGCGCCTAGCGGCAGCAAAAAATCGTTGGCAAGCAGTTCGATGAGGTCCATCAGACTGAGACCGAACGGCCGGACGGACTGCCAGAGGTTGAACGAGAACACTGAGGCCAACCCGATGACCCACGTTAGCGCCGCTAAAAGCGAGGCAGCCGCCTTGCGTGACAGCCGCGTGCGCTCGACGAGGTAAGCCGTTGATGGCTCCAGCAGGGATATCGAGCTGGTCCACGCGGCTATCGCCAGCAGCACGAAGAACGCCAGCCCAAACACCGCGCCCATCTGGTTGAACGCCATCGGCAGCGAAGTGAATATCAGGCCCGCGCCGCCGCCGGTTGGCGTGCCGAGAAACTGGATAACGACTGGAAAAATCGCAAGGCCCGCAAGCAGCGCCACGCCGGTATCAGCAAGACCGATGCTAAGCGCCAAGCGCGGAATAGACGCGCCGTTCGGCAGGTATGCACCGTAGGCCATCATCGCGCACATGCCGATGCTTAAGCTAAAAAATGCTTGACCCATGGCCGCAAGAAAGACGCCGCCGGTGATCTTCGAGAAGTCGGGCTTGAACAGGAACGCGGCCGCATCGCCGAGGTGGCCCGTGGTCGCACCGTATCCCAGCAACAACAGAAGCATGATCAATAGTGCCGGCATCAAAAATTTCACCGCGCGCTCGAGGCCTTTTTCGACACCCAGCGCGACCACACCCACCGTCATCAGCATGAAGACGGCGTGCCAGAAGCTGAGCTCGCCCACGTTGCCCAACAACTCACCAAACGTTGCGCCAGCGTCTTCAATGCCTGCGCCGCCGAACAGCTGCGCGGCATATAGCCATGTGTAGTGAAGGGTCCAGCCGGCAACCACGCTGTAGAAACTCAAAATCAATAGACCGCCGCAAATGCCGATCCAGCCAATGCCGGCCCACGCGCTGCTTGCGCCGCTCTCGGCTGCAATGTCTTTAAGCGAATTGATCGGGCTCATTCGGCCCTGCCGGCCAATGAGGATTTCAGCCATCAAAATTGGCAGGCCAAGCAGCAGTACGCAGCCCAGATAGAGCAGCACGAACGCGCCCCCGCCGTTGTCGGATGCGAGGTAGGGGAAGCGCCAGATGTTGCCAAGGCCCACGGCTGAGCCGGTGGCCGCGAGGAAGAAGGCGAGGCGGGATGACCACATCCCGTGGATTGAGGCTTTGTCCATGCGAGGTTTCCGGTTTTTATATCGACGGGTGAGGGTGCCACGAATTCGCGAAACGCTTAGCTGTCATTGCAATGCAGGGTGTTCGATGACTTTCAATCAAACGATGACGCGCACTATTTGGTGCTGATCCCCAAGCTCGTCACTGCGAGGCCGGCTTCATCGGCCCTGGCAACCCAGAGGCTCTCGTAGCGATTCGCAGCGAGCGAATCATTCCGCACATCGCGGATTGCTATGCCGCCGCCGTCGGCTCGCAATGACGATTCGGGGTGAGGGTCGTTCACCGCATTGCCTACAGCTTCTGGTGAGCAGCTACCCCGCACCGTCAGACGCTGCGGTGCGCGACCTCAGCTTGCGGCTTCAGACGCAAAATCTTGAATCCAAAATACGCCATCGCCGCCGCCAATACTGGGTTGATCAGATTGAACAGCGCATACGGCAAATAGTCTACGGTTTGCACGCCGAGCGTCACCGCCATGAACGCGCCGCAGGTGTTCCACGGCACCAGCGGTGAGGTGACGGTGCCAGCGTCTTCCAACGCGCGCGACAGATTCACCGGATCGAGCCCGCGACGCGCGTATTCCGGTCGATAGATGCGCCCCGGTAGAACGATGGCAAGGTATTGATCGGCGCAGGTGATATTGACGCCGAGTGCAGTGGCGAGCGTCGCTACAATCAGCGAGCCGGTCGACTTGGCCGCCGCCAGCACGCTGCGTATCAGCCGCTCAAGCAGGCCCGCGCGCTCCATCACAGCGCCGAACGCCATGGCGCAGACGATCAGCCAGATAGTGTTGATCATGCCGGCCATGCCGCCCCGCGACACCAGTTCATCTAGTGCGGTATTGCCGCTCTCCAGCTTGAAGCCGTTGATCATCGCCTCCCATGCACCAGCAAGCATGGCCATCGGCCTGGACAGGTCAGCATTGGCGGCTAAGCGTGCCACTTGGTCGGGCTGAAACACGATGGCAAACAAGCCGCCGACCAGCGCGCCGATGAAGATGGTGGGGTATGCCGGCATACGTCGTATCGCCATGGCCAGCACGATTATCAGCGGAATCAAAAGGTGGGGACCCAGCGCGAACTGAGCATGCAGCTGACTCGACAGGTCGACAAATCCAGGGGAAGTGGCTGGCACGGCAGGCGCGGTCAGACCAATAATGGTGAACCCGATCAAGGCGAGCACAATGCTCGGACCCGTCGTCCACATCATATGCCGCACATGGGCGAACAGCTCGCTGCCTGCGGCGGCCGGTGCGAGATTGGTGGTGTCAGAAAGCGGCGACATTTTATCGCCGAAATAAGCACCCGAAATTACTGCGCCGGCGGTGATTGCCGGTGACAGTTCGAGCCCTTGTGCCACGGCCATCAGCGAGACGCCCAAGGTGCCCGCCACCGTCCAGGAGCTGCCTATGGCAAGTGCCACTAGCGCGCAGACAAAGCAGGTGGCTGGATAGAAATAGCTCGGGTGCATCACGCTCAAGCCATAGTCGATTAGCGTCGGCACGGTGCCAGACAGTATCCATGTGCCGATTAGCGAACCCACCGCCAGTAGAATCAAAATCGCGCCGCCAGCCAGTGAAATGCCGTGCGACATGGCGGACTGAATTTCGTCCCATTTCAGACCGTTGCGCATGCCGATGATGGCGGCGATCCCGGCCGCCAGCAGCAGGGCGATCTGATTGCCGCCGTAGGACGAATTGTCTTTAAACAGATAGACCGACGTGCCGAGCGCAACCATCAGGAACAGCAGCGGCAGGAGCGCTTGCCAAAGGCTAGGCTCGCGTGGCGAAGTGTGATCGGTCATGGCGGACTCGGAACTAGACGAGGCCGCAGTTTACCTGCCGGGCGGGTGGAGTGAATCTTATGTGATCAACCAGCGGCTGGTCCTGAGCATGTCGCAGCACGGGATGGTCGACGCGGCGCTGGCTAACTATTCGCGCTAAATCCGATCATGGTTCGACAGGCTCACCACGAACGGATTTTTGGCAGGCTCACCACGAACGGATTTTTGGCAGGCTCACCACGAACGGATTTTTTGGCAGGCTCTCCACGAGCGGACTTCTCGATAGATTCGCCACGAACGAATTGCGTACGAAAACCGTTCGCCCTTAGCCTGTCGAAGGGCAGTTCGGCCAGCGTGTTTGCGGAGCAGCGTCGCATTACAAATCGCTAGCGTCTGCCTTTCGCAACAAACCGAATCGCCTCGCCGCCACCGGGCGCAAGTCGCAGGTGCAGACGATCAGCGCTGGTCACCTCGCGCTGCTCACGAACAAACGCAAACGGCGCGTGGATGAAATGCGCCTCATCGCCATCGCGGTAGATTTCAGCGACGTAGGTGCGTTTGGGATCGAGAAAGGCAAGCGACACGTTGAGCAGGCGACCAGATTCGTCAGTGATTGCGCCGAGGTACCAGTCCTCACTATTTCTGTCCTTGCGCGCAATGCTGACAAAGTCGCCGACTTCGCCATTCAGAACGCGCGTTTCTGACCAATCGGTCGGCACATCTTTGATGAACTGAAATGCCTCCAGATGCTTCTCGTAGTTCTCAGGCAGATCAGCCGCCATTTGTATCGGGCTATACAGCGTCACGTAAAGGGCCAGCTGTCGAGCCAGCGTAGAGGGAATCGGCGTCTCGCCGCGGCCCATCAAGCTCAGCACCCCGGGCGTGTAGTCCATAGGCCCGGCCAGCATGCGGGTGAAGACCAGATTGACCTCGTGCTCGGGCGGATTTTTCGGCACCGCCCACGCGTTGTATTCCATCCCGCGTGCGCCCTCGCGGCTGACCCAGTTTGGGTAGGTGCGACGGAGTCCGGTGTCTTTGATCGGCTCGTGCGGGTTGATTGCGATTTTGTGTTTGGCGGCGGCCTGCACCACGCGCAGATGCGAGTTCACGTTCCACTGGCCGTCGTGCCATTCACGCAGAACGGGGCCGTCAGGTGCATCCTGCCGCTCAATCCCGCCGGCGTCGCAAACGTAGCCGGTTTTGATGACGTCAATCCCGAGTCGCTCGTTCATGCTCAACGCGTCTTCCAGCTGACGTTCGTAGTGGCTCACCGCGCAGCCGTTTTCGTGGTGACCAACCAGGTGCACGCCCTTCTTTTTGCCATAGGCCGACAGCTTTTCGACATCAAAGTCGGGCGTGCCGCGCGTGAAGTCAAAGTCCCAGCCGTTGCCGAACCACTCACCGTCCCAGCCCGGATTCCAGCCTTCTACCAGCACCCCGCGGAAGCCGTGCTTGGCGGCAAAGTCGATATAGCGTCGAGTATTTGCCATTGTCGCGCCATGCTTCGCGCCGCTCGCCCATGACTCAGTTTCCAGATGCAGCGACCACCAGATGCCGATGTACTTGGACGGCTTAAACCAGCTCACATCGCCGAGCGCATTCGGCTCGTTCAAGTTGAGAATCAGATTTGACTCGACGAGTGCACCCGCGCTGTCGCCAATCTGCAGCGTGCGCCACGGCGTCACGAAGGGTGTTGAACGGCGCACCTTCCAGCCCTCAACGGCGGGTGCTAACTGCGCGCGCAGCCGTTGCCCTTCAACCCGACGCAGCCACATGCTGCTGTAGTCGACCAGCGCCGCCTCATGAAATGCTATGTGCAAGCCATCGGCCGTTCGCAACGTCATCGGCGTATGCGCTTGGCTGACTTCGGCTAGCGGCGTGCGGTTATACAAGTACTCGTAACGATTCCATTCACCGGCCGGAATCCACCAAGCGGTTGCCGGGGAAGCGACGACAAACTCAGTCAGCTCGTCGTCGATGATCACGTCGTC